>JAPXME010000047.1:0-11165 GCA_033809185.1 Clostridiaceae bacterium | reverse complement strand
AGACAATCAACGAGTTTCTGGACTACTTTGTTTCTTCTTTGCCCGATTATATCAAGGCAAAGCTATCAGTTGTTTCCTGCGAAAGTTGATTAAGTCAGTTAATATTTATTAGATCCTCAGGTATGATAAAATATATCAATAGGAGAAGAATAGGACAACAAAAGAAGAATATGCCTTATCCAGAGAGTATGACGTAATTATGGCTAAAGAATATGAAGAAATTTGAGGAGGACGAAGTGTGGCGGAATTAGAAGTAAGTCCAGAACAGTTCTGGACTTTAAGAGATAGAATCAGGCAAAAATTATTTGCGGGATTAAATCCCCAACAGTTTAAAACAGTGGAAAGTGGACTAGGCCCTGTCTTGTGTCTGGCTGGTGCAGGATCAGGTAAGACAACAGCTATGGTTAATAGAGTTTTACATTTATTGCTTTTCGGACCAGCTTATGAGGAAAAAGACTATATGCCTCTTGGAGTAAAAGCAGAAGATTTAACAGCGATGGAATTTTGGTTGGGGCAGGAAGGGTCTGCCGGAAAGTCCTCAACCTTGCCAGAGCGGATTCGTAATCTTATTAGTTATCAAGGTGTTGACCCACGCTCGATCTTGGCCATTACTTTCACTAATAAAGCTGCCCAGGAAATGAAAGACCGGATTGCACCAATGGTAGGTCCAGCGATTAATAAAATGTGGGTTATGACTTTTCATGCTGCCTGCCTAAGGATTCTTAGACAGGAGATTGCAGTATTAGGATATGACAATAATTTTGTAATTTACGATACACAGGATCAATTGCAGGTAATTAAGGATGCCCTAAAACAACTAGATTTAGATGATAAAAAATACAAGCCCAAATCAATGAGTATGTTCATCAGTAAATATAAGAGTGAATTAAAAGCTCCGGACCAGATAGTAATTTCTAAAGGTAACGTTTATGAGGAAAAAGCCCTGCGGGTTTATACACTCTATCAGGAGCTTCTTATAAAGAATAATGCCTTAGATTTTGATGATCTGATCATGCTTACTGTCATACTATTTCAGAAGCATCCAGAAATCTTGGACAAGTATCAAGAACGCTTCCGTTATATTATGGTCGATGAATATCAGGATACGAACCACACCCAGTATATGTTAATTAAGCTCTTAGCCGAAAAATACCGAAATATCTGTGTAGTCGGTGATGATGACCAATCTATCTACGGGTTCAGACAGGCTGACATACGTAACATTTTAGAATTTGAGAAGGATTATCCTGAAGCTAAAGTAATTAAGTTGGAAGAGAACTATCGTTCAACGCAAAAAATATTAGAGGCAGCCAACAAGGTAATTAGCAAAAATAAGGGGAGAAAGGACAAACGCCTCTGGACTCAGAACCCTGAGGGACATCAGCTGGTCCAATATTTAGCCAGTGATGAAAAGGATGAAGCTCGTTTCGTGGCTGAACAGATCAGTAAATTATTAGTGGTGGGGGCAGAGTTCCAGGATTGTGCAGTTCTAGTCAGGACTAATGCTCAATCCCGTGCTCTGGAAGAATGGTTTATCAGAACTAATATCCCTTATAAACTCATTGGCGGTACCAATTTCTATGAGCGCAAGGAAATAAAAGACATCTTAGCTTATTTGAAATTCTTAAGCAACCCTAGTGATAGTGTGAGTTTACTGAGAATTATTAATGTGCCCAGAAGAGGTATAGGAGATGCTACAGTACAAAAACTAATTGCTTACAGTCAGCAAAATAATGTTACCATCGGACAGGTTTTAGATAACCTCGATGACCTTAACCTGGGAGCTAGGGCTTTCAAAGGATTGGTAGATTTTAGGCAGCTAATTGAGAAGTTCCGTGAGATGCTAGGAAAGGCTACCATCACAGAATTAACTGAGACAATATTGAAGGAAACCGGTTATCTTCAGGAACTAATCTCAGAAGCTAGTTATGAAAGCCAAAGCCGCGTTGAGAACTTACATGAGTTCCTGACCAAAACCCAGGAATACGACGAAATAGTGCCTGAACCCAACTTAAGTGAATTTCTAAGTCAGGTATCTTTAGTATCGGATCTAGATACATTCGAGGAGAATTCTGGATATGTTGCGATTATGACCATGCATTCCGCAAAGGGGCTAGAGTTTAAAAACGTCTTTTTGGTAGGGATGGAAGAAGGAATATTTCCTCATTTCCGTTCCTTTGATGAAATAGGAGGGCTGGAGGAAGAACGCCGCCTTTGTTATGTTGCTATAACTAGAGCGCAAGAAAGGCTCTATTTAATCGCAGCCAAGCAGCGTAACCTTTACGGACAGCATAACTATAATCCACCTTCCCGTTTTCTGAGGGATCTTCCAGAGGAGTTATGTGAAATCCACCAGTATGGAGAGGATTTCTTTCAAACTGTTAAGGAACCCCGTAAATTAGAAGCTAGGCAGGCCAGCCAAAACTTGAATAGGATTAAAAGCAAGCTGTCCCCAGGGGGAGTGGCCTATAGCTTAGGTGATAAGGTTATCCACGATAAATGGGGTGAGGGTGTTGTAGTAGCAGTACGTGGTGAGGCAGAGGAGCAAGAATTATCAATCGCTTTCCCTGGAGAGGGTATCAAGAACCTTTTGACAAAATACGCACCCTTAGTTAAGGGTTAAAATTAACTTGGCATAATAATAATTAAGACTAGGCCTAAAGAGTAATAACTATAAAGGACAGGGATTATTAATAAATAGTGATGGAGGTACCCTATGTCAGCTCATGAGAAAGAAAGCCGGATAGCTGAATTAGTTGCCGAACTCAATAGATTAGCCTATCAGTACTACACATTGGATGACCAGTCTGTCAGTGATGCAGAATATGATGCATTATACGATGAACTTCTGGCCTTGGAGAAGGAGACCGGGATAATTTTGCCGGATTCTCCTACCCAAAGAGTGGGAGATAAGATTAGCAGTGAATTCAAAAAACATAGCCATTTAGCAAAACTGTGGAGCCTTGATAAAGCTCAAAGTGAAGAAGACTTGGCCGCATGGATCAGGAGATTGGAAAAGGCCAGGGACGACTATAACGCCACCGCCCAAGTGCCTTTGCCACCATTGGAATATATTATTACCCTAAAGTTTGACGGCTTGACCATAAACTTGACTTATGAACAGGGAAAATTAGTGCAAGCGGCAACCAGAGGCACAGGGGAAATTGGTGAGGAGATTATTAACCAGGTCAAAACTATCAAAACTATTCCGTTGGAAATCAAGAGTAAGACTCTGTTAGAAATTCGGGGAGAGGCTTTAATGACTAAGCAAGCCTTGGCAGAATACAATGCCACTGCTGATGTGCCCTTAAAGAATTTGCGGAATGGGGCAGCCGGAGCCTTACGTAATTTGAATATCCAAGAAACAGCCCGGCGTAAGTTAATTGCCTTTTTTTACGATATAGGATATTGTGAAGGTGAGCCTTTTACTACTTATCTAGAGCTATTAGATTTTCTGCAGGGGCAGGGTATGCCTGTTCATCCTTACTATAAGCTCTGTTCTTCTCTGGAGGAGATCGTAGAACAAATCCAGCTAATTACTGTTGAAAGAGATTCATATGATTTTGATATAGATGGCTTGGTACTTGTAGTTAACGATCTTGCTACCAGAAAGGTCCTAGGTTATACGGTCAAAGCCCCCCGTTGGTCCATTGCCTATAAATTTCCGGCTAAGGATGCTACCACGAAGCTCCTTGATGTAGAGTGGAATGTTGGCAGAACAGGGAAAGTTACACCAACAGCTATTTTGGAACCTGTAGATATTGGGGGAGTGACCATCGGCAGGGCAACTCTCAACAATATGGATGATATTAAAAGGAAGGGGGTTAAGAAGGGCTGTCGGGTTTTTATTAGAAGGGCTAATGATGTAATTCCCGAGGTTATTGGAGTTGTAGCTGAATCATTAGAAGAAGCAAGTGATATCGTGGCACCGGAAAATTGTCCTGCCTGTGGCTCAAAATTGATTCAGGACGGAGTGCATATCTTTTGTGAGAATTCACTTTCCTGCAAACCACAACTGATTAAAAGCATGGTGCATTTTGCTGGTAGGGAAGCCATGGATATTGCCGGATTTAATGAGAAGACAGCAGAACAGCTCTTTGAGAAATTAAATATCAAAGAGGTTTCTGATCTGTATAGAATTTCTGTGGAGGATCTTCTGCAGCTAGATAAATTCCGGGAGAAAAAGGCACAAAATCTGATCAATGCTATTGAAAGGAGCAAAAATTGCACGCTGGATTCCTTTATTTTTGCTTTGGGCATACCTAATGTAGGGAAAAAAACAGCCGGCGATCTGGCGAGAGCTTTTGGTTCCTTAACTGCCATTCGGGAGGCTACACAAGAAGAACTACTGGCAATACCAGATATCGGTGAAATTGTGGCTTCAAGTATTGTGACTTATTTCGCTGACGAGAAAATCAAAGAAAATATTGATGAGTTGTTAGCACTAGGTATCAAACCGCTTCAGATGGAAAATGAGATTTTGGATAATCCTTTCAAGGACAAGACGGTTGTTGTCACCGGTACCTTGTCTAGCTATACCAGAACGGAGATCGAAAAATTGCTAACTGATTTAGGGGCCAAGGTCTCAAGCAGCGTAAGTAAACAAACAGATTATCTTATTTATGGGGATAAGGCTGGCTCCAAGTTGTCTAAGGCCAAAGCAATCAAGGAAGCAAACCCTGATAGTAGTTTGGAAATCATTGATGAGGATACCCTAAATGGCTTAATTCAAGCAAAGATTACCTAAAGAGGGAATAGATGTTGAATTATATCGTAAATTAGGAGATAATTAGTATAATAGCAAAATTTAATATATTGACTACAATGGCGAAGGGGTAGACCACATGAAACAAAGGATTTATTTGGCTACCAAATTCATACTATCAACTGCGTCAAAGGAAGTTATCCTAGTCAAGAGTTTTCAGGAAAGAATTAAATCAAGCGGGAAGTATCCCCTTACTTTGATTAAAGCAGGTGCTGGATACGGAAAAAGTACGCTGTTGGGTTCTTATTTAAAAAAATCATCCCTGGATTATTTTTGGTTTAATATTACAGGCGATGACAATGAACTGTACAATTTTATTTATGGGCTTGTATATGCTGTGCGGATTCATTGGGATGAATTTGGCGAGAATATTCTAAATTTACTTGAACAGACAGAAAAATTGCAAAATAACTGGCGGCATATTATTAATCTCTTTATAACCAGCCTTTGGGAGAAAGCCAAGGAAACGGACAAAGAGTATTATTTTGTCTTGGAGGATTTTCAAAGGGTTCAAGATCAACAAGATGTTGTTGAAGTGATTATCTATCTCCTAGAAAATCTGCCACCAGGATTTCATGTTATTTTAACTTCAAGGACTTTACCCAATAATTTTCCTTGGTACCAATGGAAGATAAAGGGTAAAGCATTAGTGCTTACAGAAGAAGATTTGGCCTTTAGCCCTGAAGAGGTTAAAAGGTTTTTCGCCCTACGGACAGGTATAAAGCTTGAACCCAAAGAGGTTGAGCTTATTATGAACAAAACCGAGGGTTGGGCAATTGCTTTGGAAATGCTTAGTGAATTATCGACTATGGATAAGATTAAGAATATCAAGGAGGGTATTCTTAGTAATTCAGAAGATTTCTTCTCTTATTTGGCCACCGATGTGCTAGATAAACAAGAAGACGGTATTAAAAGCTTTTTATTAGGGAGCTCTGTTCTTACCTATCTTAAGGACGATATCTGTCAGTATATGTTAGGTGAGGAAGGTCCAGATAATTTACGGAAGGTAATCGAAAAGGGTTTATTTATTCATGAGTATGGTAAGGAAACTTATCGATATCATAGTCTTTTCAAGGATTTCCTTGTTCATCAGGCTCAACAAGAGGGCTATCCTCTAAAGGAAATGCATGTTAAAGCAGCGGAATATTTTTTAGGATCAAAACATTACAAAGAAGCTATTGATCATTTAATCAAAGCTGAAGAGTATCTTCAAGCAGCAGAGTTAATTGAGCAGGTTTCGGAAAAAATGATTCTAGGTTCCCGCTTTAATACCTTGCAGTATTGGCTCAAACAATTGCCAGAGGAGATTTTCAACCAGAAGCCTTGGTTGAACATTATTGTGGGGGATATTCATCTCTACACGAATAACTTTCACCAGGCTATCTATAATTATGAGAAAGCAGAGAAGTTGGATTCAGAGCAATCCTTTTTGATTGAAGTGCTCCAGCGGAAGGCTATGGTCTATATCGAGACTGTTCAGCCGAGCATGGCGGAGCCTTTACTGAATCAAGCTTTGGAACTAATCAAAGAGATTGAAGGCAAAGAAAACGAGACTTTACTAGCCTTAATCGCTGAAAATAGCTTAAATTCAGCCAATATAGCTGCTGTCCGGGAAATACAAGAGATGGCCAGATCTTGGCAGGTTGAATTACCAGATAGTTTACACGCTCGACTTTTGTTACGTACCGGCAAAATAAGAGAGGGTATTGAATATCTGGAACAGAGATATAAAGACGGGCAAAGCCGGGAAGATGTTCCGCCCAAAGCACACCGAGAAGTCCGGCTAATTCTTTCTTTGCTTTATTCTACTGTAGGTGAAAATATTTATACTGCCTATTCTTATGCTAAGCAAGGCTTAAATCTAGGTATAGACGTGGGTTCTCCTTTTACCGAGTCAGTTGGAGCCTCTAGAATTGGGCATAGCTTGATGAACTATGGTCGAGTGGATGAGGCTATTAGTTGGTATGAAAGAAGTGCCAAGGTGAGTGATGAATTGACTTTGCCCCGGGGCAAGGGTGAACCTTTATGGGGATTATGTTTGGCTTATGGATACAAAGGTCAACTTCATGAAGCTCTCCGCTGTGCCCAAGAAGGACGCCGGGTCTGTAATGAGGCCAGGGATTTATGGATGACCTGTATCAACTTGTTGTCCGCTGGTATAGCTTGTTATAACTCTAAAAATTATGCCAAGGCTCTGGAATATATTTGTGAAGGTAAAGAAATGGCAATGAAATGTCAGGACACTTATCTATATACAGTAGCCCTTTTATGGGAAGCCCTTTGCCATTGGAAACAAGGAGCAACAGAGCCAGTGTTAGAACTAGGCTTAGACTTATTGGACAATATTCATGAATATAATTATGACTTTCTGTTAATCAATCGTAACCTTTGGAGCCCTAAGGATAAAGCTGAATTGCAAGCTTTTCTCTGGGATCTTTCGGATCTATTAAATGAGAATGAAAAGGATAATTCTAAGCTAGAACCCTTTTTAGTAGGAGAGAAACCAGATTATCATCCTGGCTATTCCCTAAGAGTTTCCACCTTTGGGGAGTTCAGCGTTTGGCGTGGAGATGATGAAATCAAGGATGAGGAGTGGACGAGAGATAAGGCTCGGAAGTTATTAATGGTCCTTTTGGTTAACCGAGGTAAGTATGTTCGTTATGAGCAGCTAATCGATCTCCTTTGGCCAGATAAGACTCAAGAACAGGGCAAACAAAACCTTAAGGTGACTGTCAATACTTTACAACGCATCTTAGAGCCGAATAGAGGAGGCCACCAGCCTTTCTTTGTCAAAAGGAGTACTTACGGCTATGGTTTAATCAGTACAGATTATGTGGTACTGGATGTAGATACTTTCCTAGGTTTAATCAAGAGTGCTCAGCAATTTGTTAATACTAACCCGGATTTGGCTATCGACATATTTGAAGGTGCTTTGCGGATATTTAAAGGCGAATTTTTGCCAGAAGCAGCTTATGAAGAATGGGTTATCGGAGAGAGAGAACGCTTGACAAAACTATTCCTCGAATCTGGAGAGAAATTGGCTCAATTATATTTGCAGAAGAAGGATTTTACTAGCTGTCTTGAGACTTGTGAACAGATAATAAGTTTTGATTCATGTCGGGAAGAGGCCTATCGGTTGATGATTTCCTGTCATCTACAGTTGAAGCAAAAAACCTTGGCTGTGCAGGCCTATCACCGTTGTAAAGATAATTTGGCCAAGCACCTTGCCATCAGACCTTCTAGAGAGCTTTATGCTTTGTTGAAAAATAATATTTCTGGTCTGTAGGTGTATGAAAGAATAACAAGACCTGGCGTAGCGGTTCCACGCTTAGAAATGTCTAAACTCATCCCGTAAGAAATCACTTAGCGGTCGAAATTCGCCGTCCTGGCTCAGTTCTCCCTGCCCGGCACGTCCTGTGCCGGGCTAAGTGATCTCTAACGGTATATCATTAAGACATTTTTGCTAAGCTTGTCAAAGCTACTCCAGTTCTTGTTATTCTTTCGTCTTGGTAATAGGAAAACAAGACCTGGCGTAGCGGTTCCTCGCTTCGAAATGTCTAAACTCATACCTGAGGATGTTACCATACTGTTACTACTATATATTATTCTTAGCATTAACCGCATTAACCATAAATTATTATAGGAGGTAAATCTATGGCTAATTGGAAGGAAGAATATAAGAGGAAATTGATTAGTTTGGATCAAGCCCTGGATATGATAAAAGACGGAGATCAGATTATTACTGGCCTGGGAGGAGGAGAAGCCCGTTATTTTTTACGGAATCTTCATAAAGTTGCCGGTAAGGTTAAAGATGTGACAGTTACCACTTGTTTACCAGTGGAGAACTATGAATTTTTTATGAATCCCCAATATAGTGATTCATTCTATACGGAAAGCTGGTTCTTAAATAGCGGACAAAGAAAGATGAATTCCCAAGGAGCAGTAAGTTTTGTTCCTAATCATCTTCATTTAGCAATTAGAAAAAGACTCCATTACCGGAAATGTAATATCTTTTTTGGTACTGCTACCCCTCCGGATAAACACGGTTATATGTCCTTATCTCTGAGTGTTACTTACGAGCCTGAGTGTCTGGAGAATGCAGACCTGGTCATTATCGAGGTAAACGATCAGCTTCCCAGAACTTTTGGTGATACTATATTCCATGTTAGTCAGGCCGATTATTTCGTTGAGCATTCTGAGGCTCCCCCGGTAGTACCTAATCCAGAATCCACTGAAGAAGACAAAATTATCGGCAAATACATTGCAGATTTAGTAGAGGATGGGGCTACTATCCAGTTGGGGATAGGTGGTATTCCTAACGCCGTTGGTAAAGAGTTGTTTTCGAAAAAGGATTTAGGAGTTCATACAGAAATGTTTGTCGATGGGATGATCGACTTAATTGAAGCTGGAGCTATTAATAACAGAAAGAAAACTCTGATCCCTAATAAGATTGTATCTACCTTTGCTTTGGGGGGAGCTCATCTATATAATTATTTAGACGATAACCCTGGTGTTGAATTCCGCAGAGGTTCTTGGACTAATGATCCTTATGTAATTGGTAAGAATTATAAAATGACTTCGATTAACACTACTATGGAGATAGATCTGACAGGGCAATGTGCTTCTGAGGCTATCGGACCTAGACAGTACACCGGCACTGGTGGTCAAAACGATACAGCCACTGGAGCTCAGAAGTCGCTGGGGGGGAAATCCATCATTGCCCTGCATTCTACTACTCAGGTTAAGGATCCTGTAACAGGTCAGAGGAATACTATCTCTAAAATAACTCCTATGTTGCCCCACGGCTCAATAGTCTCTTTATCCCGTAATGATGTGGATTATGTCGTTACTGAATATGGTGCTGTATGCTTACGGGGTACAAGTATCAGAGATCGCGTTAAGCTGCTTATCTCTATAGCTCATCCTGATTTTAGACCTTGGCTCCAGGATGAGGCCAAACGCTTAAAATTAATCTAGAATTACGATGATTTAATCTACAACCCTAGGCTTTGAAGTGCACCCAAATGTTAGACATAAAATCTAGCATTTGGAGGTGCACTTCATTTTAGCTTAGGTTTTTTTTACATTTTGTTGAAAGAAGGAAAACAAACATAAAAGGATAATAAGATACATTACAGGTTTATTTTAGGTTTTTATGTTTGGCTCAAGGTTTTATTTTAGAGGGGGAAAATATTACATGAGACAAAGGGTGTATTTGGCGTCTAAATTTATTGTTCCTAGCTTGGCTAAAGATGTAATTTTGGTCAAGAGTTTCATGGAAAAGATCAAAGATTGTGGGCGATTCCCCTTGACTTTGATTAAGGCAGGCCCTGGTTATGGAAAAAGCACTTCAATAGGCTTTTATTTTAAGAATTTCGGCAAGAGATACTATTGGTTTAATCTTTCCGGGGATAACAATGAGTTATTTAATTTTATCTTTGATCTGATTCATAGTGTGAGGATTAGTAATCCTAATTTTGGTCAGGATATCCTTAAGGTTTTAGATGAAACGGAAAGCTTACGTGACAACTGGGAACATATTATTAATATGTTCATTAATGGTTTGTGGGAGTTATATGGGGAAGATGAGGAAGAAATTTACTTGATCATTGAAGATCTCCATCGTGTACAAGATCAGACAGAAATTTTGGAGGTCATAATTTATCTTGTGAATAACCTAACTCCTGGAATTCATTTAGTCATTACCACCCGAACCTTGCCAACTAAACTTCCTTGGCAGCAATGGAAATTAAAGGGCAAGGTCCAAACCATATCCGAGGAGGATCTAGCCTTCGGTGAGGAGGATGTTAGACGCTTTTTTGCTATTAGGCGTGGGACTAGGCTGGATCCTGAGGTAGTTGAATTAATCCTAGATAAAACAGAGGGTTGGGCTATCGCTTTAGAAATGCTCAATGAGTCCTTTTGTCTAGAAAAAATAGAGGATTTGGACGAAGAAATACGAGAAAACTCTCAAGAACTCTTTTCCTATCTGGCAGTTGACGTTTTAGATAAGCAAGAAAATGAACTGCGGGACTTCTTATTAAAGTCTTCGATCTTGGCTTATCTCAACGAAAGCGTCTGCTCCCATTTGATTGGTAAAGACGGTCCGGATTTAATGCGGCAGGTGATTATAAAAGAACTGTTTATATATGAATATGGCCAGAACAACTACCGTTTCCATTCCTTATTTAAAGATTTTCTCCAACATACAGCCAAACAAGAGAATTATCCTCTTAAAGAATTGCACCAACGTGCTGCCCAATATTTTTTGGACGGTGGCTATATGGAAGAGGCTATTGCTCATCTGATTAAAGCTGAGGACTATAGCCAAGCAATTGAGTTAATCAACAAGATCTCACCGGATTTTATTGCCAGGACTCGTTTTAATACTCTGTTGTTC
>JAPXME010000046.1:0-11183 GCA_033809185.1 Clostridiaceae bacterium | reverse complement strand
CTATAATGGAATATAATGCTAACAGTGTTTTTGTTCGTGAAAAAAAAGGGACCGTATTATTCAAACGGCCCCTTTTATTAAGTTCGTAAATTATTTACCGTTCAGAATTGAAGGCTCAGTCTCCGAAGGACTTAACTCTCTGATTAGCTTAGGCTCAGGAATCTTTTCGCCCATTACTAATTCGATAACATACAGAGGTTGTAGAGCCAGATGGTCTTCTTTACGGAATTCGAAAGTACCCTTAGGTGTTGGGAACTTCATGCCTTCCATGATAGGAATAAGTGTTTCAGCATCAGTTACACCGCCAGCTTCTTCTACAGCAGTTGCAATAGCACTAATCATGTTAAAGCCAGCTGGAGTAAACAGATCCGGTAAATCGCCATTGAAGCGCTTCTTGTGCTCGTCTAAGAACCAGTCATGAATTTTCTTAGCTTCTGCACTCTGAGGCAGGTTAGGATGGTATACGCACATTCCTTGCATACCGATAGCATCTGTCATGAAGGCTAAAGCAGCTTGGTCAGGAGCACCAGTGGACAACTTGATACCATGTTTTTCAGCAACCTGTAAGTCAGCGATTTGTTTCCAAGGAGTAACTCCGCCAGCCCATACAACCCAGAGATAATCAGGATCTGCAGCAATAATCTTCTGAATATTGGCTGTCCAGTCAGTAGCTGTCATTGGTGAATACTCTTCAGCTACGATTTCAGCACCCAGTTTCTCAGCTTCTCTCTTGAAGGCGGCTACGCCGTCACGACCGAAAGCTACGTCTTGAGCCAAGGTAGCAATCTTTACACCAGGCTTAGCGATAGCAGCAGCACTAGCAGCAGCGTCTTGTCCGGAGGAACGACCGGTTTTGAAGAGGAACCTGTTCCAGGAATCAGCTACTAAAGCGTCAGCAACAGCTGGGTCGATAACGAAAATAGTTTCGTACTCTTCAGCTAAAGGAGCTATAGCAATAGCACTAGTGGAGCTTTCGCAACCAATAATGAAATCTACTTTGTCTTCTTCCAGTAGCTTAACAACCTTATCCTTAGCTACGTCTGGTTTACCTTCATCGTCTTCTTCGATGATGATTACTTCTCTACCAGCAATCTTACCAGTTCCGTTGGTAACATAATCCAAACCGAGTTCTAAACCGCGGGCGGACTGTTGATGGTAAGCACTTAAAGCACCAGTTTTAGAACCTATGAAACCAATTTTAATTGGTTCTGCTGGAGCTTCAGGTTGTTCTGTACCATCATTACCATTGTCACCAGTCTTACCACAACCTACTAGAGAAAACATGAAAACCAGAACTAACATTAAAGCAACTAGTTTACGACTTGAGAATTTAAACAAAATACATGACCCCCCTCATTGAATTTAGATTTTGAGAATTCTGGAAAATCTACAAGAAGATTATATCATAAATAACTTTTCCTGTGATCCCCCCTTTGGAATTTGTTACAAAAAATTAATACAAGATTCCAAATCTAACAATTTTAAATTACCATCAATTGGTTACAAAACGGTAACAATCAGTGTTGCGAAAAAAATTCCAAAAGTCGTAAACCTTACCTGTACTTCACCTGTGCTTCGAAGACCGTATGCAATTATTAAAGACCTACAGCAAGTATAGGTCTTTAGGGTTACAAGCAAGTTACAGCAAGGTAACAGTTTTGTTATTATTTTTGTGATATTTTTGTGATGTCACCTACTTAAACCTCTTCTCCAGTTCCTGGAGGACCTCCTCCAATTCTATGCCTTCATTCCGCAACATAACTAATAGATGATAAATTAAATCCGCTGTTTCATAGATAAGCTCATCCTTAACTCCACCCTTGGCAGCAATTACTACTTCTGTAGCTTCTTCCCCGACCTTCTTTAGGATCTTATCTAGGCCTTTAGTAAAAAGATATGTACTATAGGAACCCTCCGGTAATTCGAGCTGACGCTCTGTTAATAGCTCTTGCAAGCGGAAAAGAATAGCGCTACTGGTTGCCATGTTTTGTTTGTTCTCAAGAAATACTTTACTAAAACAAGAGAAGCTACCCTCATGGCAAGCCACACCGGTTTGCTCAACCTGAACTAACAATGTGTCGGCATCACAATCATAGGAAATGCCCATTACTTTCTGCACATTACCGGAGCTTTCTCCCTTATTCCAAAGTTTTTTTCTTGAGCGACTGTAAAACCAGGTACAACCATCTTCTAGGGTCTTTCTCAGCGACTCCTGGTTCATATAAGCCAGCATTAATACTGTTCCACTATGTATATCTTGAATAATAGCCGGAATCAGACCATTTTGATCATAGTTTAAATCCTTTATTATTTCACTATAGTCGCTCATCTTCTTACTGCAACCCCCTTAGAACGAAGATATTCTTTAACCTCTCTGATTGAGACCTCTCCAAAATGAAAAATTGAGGCGGCCAAAAGCCCGTCGGCTTCACCGAATACGGCTCCTTCATAAATATGTTCTATGGTCCCTACCCCTCCGGAGGCGATTACAGGTATCTTAACAGACCGGCTGATTTTTCGGGTGAGTTCCAGATCGTAGCCTTCCTTCGTGCCGTCTCTATCCATACTAGTTAAAAGGATTTCTCCTGCACCCAAGCTTTCTACTTGACAAGCCCAAGATACAACGTCAATTCCCGTGGCCTTTCGCCCTCCCTGGCTATAAACTTCCCATTTATTCTGTCCCACATTTCTGGCATCAATGGCAACTACTATACATTGACTACCAAAACGCTGTGAGCCTTCTCTAATGAGTTCAGGGTTTTGAACAGCTGCAGTACCAAGGGAAACCTTATCCGCTCCGGCGTTAAGAATTAACTCTATATCAGCTACTGAACGGATTCCACCCCCTACGGTAAAAGGTATTGAAACCTGCCCGGCTACTTTCTTAACCAGGTCGTAGATGATAGCCCTTTCCTCTACAGAAGCTGTAATGTCCAGGAATACCAGTTCGTCTGCTCCGTTGGCATCGTAATAAGCAGCAAGCTCTACAGGGTCACCTGCATCCCTTAAATTCAAAAACTTTGTTCCTTTAACTACTCGTCCTTTTTCAACATCCAGGCAGGGAATGATCCTTTTGGCTAACATCCTTACCCCTCCATTAAGGCTATAGCCTCTTGCAGGCAAATAGCCTCCGTATATAAAGCTTTGCCCACGATTATTCCGGCCACACCGTATGGCTTTAACTCCTTGATGGCAATTAAATCTTCTAATGAAGAAACACCACCAGAGGCAATTACTTTCAAACCACTATTAAGGGCTAAATTCTTGGTCGCCTCCAGATTAGGTCCTTTCAGGGTTCCATCCCGGCGAGTGTCAGTGAAAACTGCTTCTCGTACGCCCAACTCGGCTACTGTTCGGGCGAATTCTTCCACTTGCATTTCTACGGTTGCTTCCCAGCCTTCGATAGCTACTAATCCATTTTTACCGTCAATTCCAACTAAAATCCGCTCCCCATATTTCTGGGTACATTGAGCGACCAAGTCAGGGTTCAAGATAGCAGCCGTCCCTAAAATTACACGTTCCACACCAATATCTAGTAGCTTTTCTACAGCAGATAGACTGCGGATTCCTCCGCCAACCTGAATAGGAATTTTGATGTTTTGCACAATCTCAGAGATTATCTCTAGGTTTTGCGGTTCCCCTTTAAAGGCTCCATCCAAATCTACTATGTGCAAACACTGAGCTCCCATAGCTTCCCACCGTAATGCCATTTCCACCGGTTCATCAGAATAGACTGTTTCCGAGTTTAACTCCCCTTGAACTAAGCGGACACAGCGGCCATCGCGCAAATCAATTGCAGGTATTACCAACATTCATAACCAACTCCCAGATCAAATTATTCTCTACGCACATCTCTAACTCCGCCACTCTTTATACCAAGTTTTCGCTCACTAAGGTCAATTCTACGACAAAAAGACAATAAACTCTATAAGAGATCCTTTTTTATAGTACTCCATTTATATTAATCTTTTATATTACTTTTTTATAGTACACCTTTAGAGGAAGGGATTCTATCGCCAGTAACACAAACAGCGTCTTGCAAAGCTCTGGCTAAGGCCTTAATCAAGGCTTCCGCTAAGTGATGAGAATTACCTTGAGTCAATTGTCTAAGGTGTAAGGTTATCTTGGCCTCATTAACGAAAGCCCGAAAAAACTCTTCCATTAACTCTGTAGCAAAATTGCCAATTTGCGAGGATTGGAAGGAAAATTCCCCATAATAACCGGGTCTTCCACTCAAGTCAAGGGCACAAAGCACTAAGACCTCATCCATTGGCAAGATGATAGAGGCATAGCGATTTAATCCTTTTTTATCTCCTAAGGCCTCTCTCAAGGCCTGTCCTAGGCATAAGCCAATATCTTCAACAGTATGATGAAAATCCACCTGTAAGTCGCCTATTGCTTTCAAATCAAGGGAAAATCCGCTATGTCTGGCCAATAGCTCCAGCAGATGATCGAAAAAGCCAATACCGCTGCTTCCTTGCAAAAGTCCTGCTCCATCTAGCTTAAGTTCCAACTCAATGTCTGTTTCCTTTGTCTTTCTCTTGATCAGTGAGCTGCGTACTTTCATTTCTTAACATCCTCCATTCTGACTGCAATAGCCTGTCCGTGAGCCGTTAAACTCTCCCATTTCGTGAGGACTTGGATCTCTGCGCCAGCCTGTCTAAGACCTTGTTCTGTATAAGCTATCAAGCTAGAGCATTTACAAAAATCAGCTACATTTAAGGGAGAATTGTACCTAGCCGTCCCCGCAGTGGGAAGCACGTGGTTAGGTCCTGCCCAGTAATCTCCTAAGGGTTCTGGAGAGTATGGGCCCAGGAAAATTGCCCCGGCGTGTTTGACTTTAGATAAATGGGCTAAAGGTTCTTGGACCAACAGCTCCAAATGCTCAGGTGCTACTTGATTGGCTAGCTGAAAAGCCTCAATTAAGTCCTCCACTATAATAATAGCTCCTTGGTCCGTCAAGGCTTTAGCCGCAATTTCTTTCCTCGGCAATTGGGCTAATTGACGATCAACTTCAGAAACTACTTCTTGAGCGTAGCTTTCAGAAGGAGTAAGCAGAATAGCTCTAGCCTTAGAATCATGCTCAGCCTGAGAAAGAAGATCTGCCGCTGCAAATTCTGCTTTTACTGACCCATCACCGACGATTAGAATCTCACTGGGCCCAGCTAACATATCAATACCTACCGTTCCATAGACCATTTTTTTAGCTAAGGTCACATAGATATTTCCAGGACCAACAATCTTATCAACTCTTTTAATTGTTGAAGTACCATAGGCCAGCGCCGCAATAGCCTGAGCTCCCCCGATACGGTATATCTCCGTGACACCAGCCTCTCTGGCAGCCACCAGAGTTGCCTCAGGAATCTTGCCGTCTTCACTAGGAGGGGTAACCATGACAATTTCCGCTACCCCGGCTACCTTAGCCGGCAAAGCAGTCATTAGAACTGAAGAAGGATAATTGGCTGTTCCGCCTGGAACGTAAATACCTACCCGGTCCATAGGACGGAAAACCTGCCCCACCAAGGAGCCTGTTTCATCCTGACTAATCCAGTCCTGTTGTTTCTGTTTCTCATGAAAACTCTGAATATTAGCTCCGGCCTTCCGGATAGCCTGAATAAATTCATCATCAACCTGTTGATAGGCCTCAGCAATTTCCTCTGGGTTGACTAATAACTGGTCTTCCCTTAAAGCGCAGCCATCAAAACGGGCTGTATATTCAAGTAATGCTTCATCGCCTTTAGCTCTGACCTCAGCCACAATGGCAGCTACTTGTTCCCAGAGGGAATCTTCCTCGAAAGGAAGATTTGCCAAACGTCTCTGGGCTTCTGGTTCAGAGGTCCTTATAATAGGTAACACTGTTTTCATCAGCTTCCACTTCCCTCCTTATTCCGGAGAATATCCTTAATTTTTGTCACGATATCGTTAATTTTGGCAGACTTCAACCGATAGCTAGCGCGATTTACCACTAAACGTGCTGTTGCCTGACCAATCTCCTCCAGAGGAACCAAATTATTTTCTTGTAAAGTCTTTCCTGTGGAAACTAAATCCACGATTAATTCTGCCAAGCCTACCCGTGGGGCCAATTCAATATTGCCATGAAGCTTGATGATTTCGGCTTGTAAGTTATTGCGCTGGAGAAATTCTTTAGCTATAGCCGGAAATTTTGTGGCTATTCTCACCCCCGGCCTCCAATCGTACTTATTGTTTTCAGTTAATACTTCTTTAGGCGCTGCTACTACAAAGCGACAAAAACCAAACTCCAAATCCACTAGCTCATAAAGATTTTTTGCGGCTTCAATAATACTGTCTTTGCCCACAATACCCAAGTCAGCCGCTCCATGTTCCACATAAGTAGGAATATCCGTAGGGCGACAAATTATGAACCGCGCCTTATTAGCCATATCTTCCAAGACTAGCGTCCGGGATTCATCGGAAAAACCCTGAGTATTAAAGCCCACCTGCCCCAATAATTGGGCTGAAGGGTCAAATAATTTCCCTTTTGGCAGGGCAATAGTCAAAATATCTTCCATTAGTTAAATACCCCCTAACCAACAAAGTTCAGCCTGTTTTTCCCGTGCGATACCTGCAGCTTCATCTTGGCTTAGTTTGCGAAAATCTTGAATGACCACGCGGCCTTCCTTCCTTAGTTCATCAGCTTTTTTTATTATCTGCTGACTTGTAATCTGTTCTAGGTCTCCTGCAACCAGCACTCTATTCAAAACTTTGTCCTTTGATGGCAAGGCCAGCAGGATTCTCTCCACTCCTAAGGCAAAGCCTGTAGCAGGATAATCCTTACCGAATCTATGTAGCAATTGGTCATAACGACCTCCACCGCCAATGGTATAGCCAATTCCCGGAGTATAAATCTCAAAAACCATCCCAGTATAATAGCTTTGGGGCCGGAGGGTACTTAGGTCTACTTGAATATCTTCAGAAAAACCATACTCTTTAACCAGATTCATTATTTGCCCCAATTCAGCCAAAGCTTCTTTTATAGCCGGGGGCAAGTCGGATTCAGCAGCAAGGTCAAGCAAATTATCTTGAGGTTCTGTCAAGAGGCTGATGATACCTGCGATGGTCTCCTTAGCCAAACCTGTCTTCTCAAGCAACTGTTCGAGGCCAACAAAATCCTTTTCAAGGATTAGATTCCTTGCCTCTGCAACATTCACTATCTCCCCAACCTCTCCAACAAAACCTTGCAATATTCCTGCTAATACACCGGTATGTCCCAAACTAACTGTAAAACGCTCTAAACCACTTTGTTGCAAAGTTTCACAGGCTAAGGCTAAAATCTCCGCATCGACTTCGGCGCCTTTTTGTCCGATCATCTCAACTCCAACTTGGGAGAATTCCCTTTGCTTGCCAGTCTGGATATTCTCATAACGGAAAACCTCGCCTCCATACATCAATCTCCAGGGCGGATTCCCTTGAATTTTACTGCTGACTACTCTAGCAATAGGCGTTGTCATTTCAGGTCTCAAGGCAAGTATACTCCCATCACGATCAATCAATTTATACAACTGATCCTGCTCCTGATCATTTTCACCTTCCAGGAGAACCTGATAATACTCCAAGATGGGGGTTGATATCTCTTGATAACCCCAACTTCTTATACTATCAAGTAAATTATTCGTCAACCTCCGCTTATCTTCGGCCTCACCATTTAACCAATCCCTCATGCCAGAGGGTATTCTCAGATTAGCAGCTGCCATATTTATCATTCCTTTATCGCGTTAAAGTATTAATGTGTTATTTTATTCAATTGTAGAGACAATTCTGCCCCTTGTCAAGGGTAAAATTAAATATTCCAAGAAAACAAAATAATACGACAGGAACTAGTTCACTATCGTATTATCTGTCATGAATAAACTATTCTTCGTTGTTGTCTTTAAGTTTGTTCAGCACTAATCGATATCCGTCAGCCCCAAAAAAGAGGCTCCTCTTAACCCGACTGATTGTAGCTGTACTGGCTCCTGTTTTCTCGCCGATTTCCGTGTAGGTTTTATCCTCATCGAGCATTTTGGCAACTTCCAAGCGCTGGGCGATAGACTTGATCTCCGCCACGGTACAGATGTCTTCAAAGAAACGGTAACACTCCTCTTCTGTCTCTAAAAGCAGAATGGCTTCAAAAAGTCGATCCAGAAATTCATCTTTTAGTCTACTTTGATAAGCCAAATCTATCCACCCCTATCCATTCCTTATGCTAATCTATTCCTCTTGCTAGTAATAAAATTCTGCTTTAACAATTTAAAATCCTGCTGTACTACTGGGCTTATACTGAGTGATTGCTGTTAAAGGACACGAGCATGACCCTTATATACCAATCCTCGTACCGGGTCTACGGTAATAATTTCTCCATCGGTAAGCTTAGTGAAATCTTGAACACCAACAATTACCGGCAAACCAAGATTTATTCCCACAATAGCTCCTGGGGAAGTAAGTCCTCCTTCCTCAGTAAGCAAAGCAGCAGCATCCTTTAAGGCAGGTACTAATTCTGCCTTTAAGGATTTGGTAATCAGGATATTTCCCGGAGCCATTTTTTCTAAGGCTTCAGCAGCACTTTCAACTATGACAGCCTTCCCAGAGACAGACTGCTTTCCAATGCCTGTTCCTTTAGCCAGAATCTCACCGACTGTATGGACCTTAAGCATATTAGTGGAACCAGGTATGCCTAGAGGCAGTCCAGCTGTGAAAACTACCAGATCTCCTTCTTTAATATATCCGTTTTCTTTGGCTATATCTACCGATTTTGCAAACAAGCGATCAGAATTGTTGCTCTCATCGACAATTAAGGGATAAACCCCCCAGACTAACAGTAGCCTACGGGCGACCTTCTCATCGGGAGTGGTAGCTATTATTGGAGCTTGAGGCCGATATTTGGCTACCATTCGAGCTGTTGACCCTGTTTTTGAAGCAGATATTATCGCCGTTGCACCCAAAGTAGCAGCAGTGGAACAAGTAGCATAACTGATTGCCTCAGTAGTATTCTGACCTACATTAACATTCCGTATATGTCGAAATAATCCCCCATTCAAGGAATCTTCAGTTCTCTTAGCAATTCGTGCCATAGTTTTTACTGCTTCCACTGGGAATTTACCAGTTGCTGTTTCCGCAGATAACATAATGGCATCACTACCATCAAGAATAGCATTGGCCACATCAGAGGCCTCCGCTCTGGTAGGACGGGGATTTCTGCTCATAGAGTCAAGCATTTGTGTCGCTGTAATCACAGGTTTGCCTGCCTGATTACTTTCCTTAATCAGCCTCTTTTGTACTAAAGGTACTTCTTCTGCCGGAATTTCCACCCCTAGATCGCCACGGGCAATCATTATTCCATCTGCAACCTGCAGGATTTCCGCGATATTATCAACGCCTTGTCTATTTTCTATTTTAGCAATTATTGCAGCTTGGGAATCAAGTTCCTCTAAGATTTTGCGAATAGCAATGACGTCTGCTGCATTACGTATAAATGAAGCCGCAATAAAATCAATACCTGCCTTGACTCCAAAAGCAATATCTGCATAATCCCTTTCCGTCAAGCCAGGTAAATTTAACTGGACCCCCGGTAAATTTAATTTCTTTCTATTACTTAGGAGTCCTCCATTTACAACTTCACACAGTATCTCAGTAGCATCTATCTCCAACACTTTCAAGGATATGAGACCATCATCCAAAAGTAAAATGTCCCCTAGGGAGACATCATTGGGTAAACCGGAATAGTTGACGAAAATTCTCTCTTTATTACCTAGAATCTCTGTTGTCGTTAAAGTAATTTTCTCGCCTTCTATCAGCTCTATCTGATCCTTCTCTAGCAAACCAATTCTAATTTCAGGACCTTTAGTATCCAGCATAATAGCTACCGGAATATTGGTTTCCCGGGAGGCTTGTTTTATGTTTTCAATTCGAAGACCATGTTCTTCATGAACCCCATGAGAAAAGTTTAAACGAGCAACATTCATCCCACTGGCTAGTAATTTCTTGAGAACTTCTACATCCTCACTGGCCGGGCCAATGGTGCAAACAATTTTCGTTTTCCTCATAGAAATTTGCTATCCTCCATTAATTCTAGATTTACGACGGGTAAATGGGATCTTAATCTGCTCAAACAGGAGTGATTTTTTCAACCAAAATCTCATTGGCTTCTGCGGCTTCTGATTCAGGAACCAACACTTCGAATGTACCTGAATCGCCCAGATGTGGTATTCCCATTGGCTTAATCATGACTAATAAGCCTTCTGAGCTAAGTATTTCTTTTATTTGCTCAGCCATAACTCGATTAGCAGATATATGCACCACAGTCCACACCGTAAAGTCTCCCTTCTCTAGGTAATCATAGAAGTAATAATCGTATCTATTCGCCGACCTCTATAACACCATGCTTGGTATATATGGTAGATTTCCCCCGGATTTTGATGGCTGATGTATACTCAGTGAATTGGGCTAGCATAACCTCGCCCTTATCTAATTTTTCAGAATGATGAAACTTAGTGTCCTTACCTCTAGTAAGACCGCTAAATGTCACACCATTTTCATGGGCCTTCACAACAATATAATCAGCTCCAGTATGTCGCTCATCCATATACAAGGCCACCTCCCTATTGATTATTTCCGTATTTTCTCATCAATTCTTGCACGACTATAGGCGGAACGAGTCCCTCAATATTCCCACCTACCATGGCTACATCCTTAATACTGCTAGAGCTCAAAAAAGAATACTTGGCTTCAGTCATTAGGAATAAGGTTTCCAACTTAGGATTTAGATGTTTATTCATAGCCGCTATCTGCATTTCATACTCAAAATCGGATACGGCTCTGAGACCGCGGATTAGCCCCGTAGCTTTTTTCTTCTTGGCATAATCCGCCGCCAATCCAGCAAAACTGTCCACTTTAACATTAGGAAGATGTTTTGTACTTTCCTTGATTAGATACATCCTCTCTTCTAAAGAGAAGAGATTCTTCTTATAATTATCAGACGCTACAGCGATAATTATCTTTTCGAATAATCTGCTAGCCCTTTCTGCAATGTGTATGTGTCCATATGTTACTGGGTCAAATGTTCCTGGATAGATAGCCGTGCGCAAAGGAATTCCTCCGATCATTATAAGCTTATTATGGATATAATAATCCACTAATCTAACGTGTTATTTCGTTAAGCCTTGTCATTTTCCTGCTTTTACGGCTAT
>JAPXME010000045.1:0-11190 GCA_033809185.1 Clostridiaceae bacterium | reverse complement strand
ATCCGATCGCTCCGGCGTTCTGGCGGAATTGGCCGATGCCATTACCTCCAATGAAGGTAATATTACTCATGTGCTCACATACTACGGCACTTCTGATGAAGTACATATAGTATTCCGTCTCAACCAGGGTAATATCGAACATATAATGGCCACCATCACAGAATTAGGCTATAAAGCTGAATATACCGAGACAAATCAGTAATACTAGATCATATATCCAATCTATTAATCAATTAGGTGGTGAACACTTTGCCAAAAATCAAGAAGAGTATAGCGTTGGTACTCCTTGCTATCTTCTGCTTGGGACTGGCAATAGGTTGCAATAAAGGGGAAAGCAATCAACAGCCTAACCCTCCCGTCCAAAAGGAGCCTTTAGATAATGAATCTGGAAACCAGGGACAACAGGAACAGCAACCTGAACCGGACGTGGAAAATAACCAACAGGAGGATACTGGTCTCAAGGAAGGTACAGGCATCTTCCAAGGCCTCATCGACAGTAACTCCATTGAGATCAAGGTTAATAATATGCCTGAGAACCAAGCATATAGAGCTTTTGCTCTTTCAGAAACTGCTAAGACAAATCTCGTGGAATTAGGACTCCAAGGAGACGAACTGATCAGCTTTACTTATACTGAAGAAGAAGGAAAGCAACCATTAATTAATGAAATTAAGAAAAGCTAAGGCTATGTAAGATTGAGATTTTAAAAACCCGTCTTAACTTATGAAATCATCATAAGATAAGGCGGGTTTTTAGATTCTACATAATACTTTTTATTTGTAATAATTTATTCTACTAGACTAGGGGCATTTCGCAATACATCTGTAGCCACCTGAATGAAATCATCAATAATCGCCTTTGCCGGTCTAATCTCCTTTAATATGCTCAGACACTGACCGGCTTGCACAGAACCATTCTCTACATCGCCTTTAACAGCAGCCTTGAAGTTACTTCCAGCAGCTAAGCGATCCAATTCCTCCTCTGCAGATCCCTGCCGTTCTAAGCGGAGATACTCTTCAGTGAAGGCATTCTTCAGGCCTCTGGTAGCATGACTCCTACCATATGCAGTCACTACCGTATCAGTATCTTGAGCTTGCAATAATTTTTCTTTGAAGTTTCCGTGAACCTGACATTCCTCAGCTAGTAAGAAGGCTGTCCCTACTTGAATACCTGCCGCCCCCATCAAGAGAGCAGAAGCCATTCCGCGGCCATCGGCAAAACCCCCGGCAGCGATCACCGGAATCTTCATCTCCGGAATAATCTGGGTCATCAAAGCCATAGTGGTCAATGTCCCGATATGCCCCCCGGCTTCCATCCCTTCAATAACGATGGCATCGGCGTCATTATCCTCTACCCTTTTTGCCAGCTTTAAGTTGGGTACGATACAGATTACCTTAATACCAGCTTCCTTCAGCATCCTTATATAAGGTACCGGATTACCTGCCCCTAAGGTTACCACCGGTACTTTTTCCTCAATAGTAACTTTGAGTAAATCATCTTTGTTTTTGTCCATCAGAACAATATTTACCCCAAAAATCTTGTCAGTAGCACTCCTTACCGCATTGATCTCATTTCTTAGCCAATCAGCTTGCCTGCCGCCACTACCAATAATTCCTACTCCACCCGCTTCACCTACAGCTGCCGCAAGCTTTGCCTCAGTTATCCAAGCCATAGGGCCTTGGATAATCGGGTATTTGATTCCTAGTAACTCTGTTAATTTTGTTTTCATGCTTACCTCCTTGTAGAATAAGAACAATAAAGAGTTAACCGTTATTATATGGTTAACTCATATTATTGATATATATTTTAATATTATAATGTATGCATATAGTTTAGTCTAATCCTATTTAATTATTGTTGCGGATTGCCTCTACCGGACTAAGGCGTACAGCCCTATTGGCCGGATATAGACCAGATAATAACCCGATTAACATCGAAAACACGATGGCAAAAACAGCTAACCAAGGTGGAATAAGCGATATTTTTAAGACTTCCTCTGTAGCCATGTACATCCCTTGATTAAGAAAACCTTGGCTCAGCATATTAATAACATTGGAGACCAAATAGCTAAGGGCAAGACCCACAGAACCACCAATAAGACCTATTAAAGCCGCTTCGGAAAGGAATATAGAGCGAATATCCATAAAAGTAGCACCCATAACCTTCATAACGCCAATTTCTTTAGTCCGCTCATAAATCGACATTACCATCGTATTAGTAATACCTATAGCTGCTACTAAAAGAGTAATACCACCAATCCCGCCCAATACTGCCTGAACTGTCCGGGAGGATTGTTCAATTCCTTCTAAACTATCGGCCATGGTCCAACAGTTATATCCCATCTCCCTCAACTGCTGAGCTACTTGAATGCTAGCCTCTACGTTTGCAGCACGAACAGAGATGTAGCTATAATTATCCTCTGAATTTCTGTTTCTACTACCGCCTTTAGCTCTCCCTCCGACAGGTATCTCCATCATATAAGGTGACGAACCGCCCCCTGAGCTACCGAACATAAACTTACGCATTCTTTTTATTTCGTCAATGGGGGCATAGGCTTGCCAGGAATGGTCTGCATACTCGCCGTCTAAAATTCCTACCACATTAAAGCTAAAGACTTTTTTCTTATCCATTTGTCCCTGGGCATAAATCTGCATGTAAACCCTTTGGTCTAGCATCTCTGTAGGATCTCCTGGTTCCCAGTGCATCGGACCCATATAATGTCCTTGCTCCATCTTCCGCCTCTCGGCCTCATCCATAAAATTATTGATCACTTGGGCTCCTACCACCATCACACTACGATCCCCTTCGGTCAGTAAACGCCCATCTGTAGTTTTAAAACCGAATTTCTCCATCTCAGCAGGATCAATTCCCACGAGCTGAATATACCCTCTTTTTCTACCAAATCTGGCTTCCCCGCCAATATCATAAGCAGGAGCAACTGCCACTACACCCTCAAGACTTCTGATTTCTTCCACGGCTTCATCGTTAAGCTGCTTCATATCGCCAATGGGGTTTCCTTCTTCGTCATAATTATATCCCTGGTTGACTCGAATATTATTCAAGTCCCCCCACTGTTCCATTTGTTTACGCTGAGTGTGATCTAAGCCTAGACCGATGGAAAGCATCACAACAATAGCCGTTGTTCCGATCATAACTCCGGACACGGTAAGAATAGTACGTGCTTTTCTTCGCCAGAGGCTATTTTTAGCTAACCTAAATAAGTCAATGCTAGTCATTGAAGAACTCCTCTTCCGCCTTCTTTTTCTTGGTTCGAATAATATAAACTGCCATAATAACAATTACCAGAATTAAGATAATGGGTAAGATAGCAGATTTAATTTTGCTGAAGAAACCACCGCCTTCACCAGGCATACCACCAGGGAAAGGCCCGTCAGGCCCCATAAACTCACCATCTATCATTCCGGGGGGCATCTCCGGCTGAGCTTGGATCTCTATGGTAAAGGGGTTTTCCTCACGAACTTCCTTATTGTTATTATCAATATAGGAAAATACTAATTTACCTTCTAAAGTCCCTTCTTCCCGAGGAATAATCATACCTTGGAAGAAATCACTGACCCCAATATCTAAGTTTCCTATAAAATACGACCCATTTTCCGTGGTAAAATCACCTTCCAGGCTAACCATAAAGTTACCCAAAGACACCTTACCTACGTTAACGAATTCGGACATAACTGACACTGGCTGGCCGACAAAGCCTACGGGCGGAGTTTCTACAGAAAGGACCTGTAGCTTACATTCCTGAGTCACCGGAATGTTAACCATCTCCTCCGAGGTTAAGGTTTTACCCAAACGATCTTCGTAATTGATAGTAACCGGTACAATATAGGTCTTAGCAGTTGCATTAGGATCCACGTAGAGATCAATCGTCTTGGTAATCACAGTCTTACCGGGAATTGTATCTATGTAAAAACTGTTACTACTGTTCACTGGTGAAAATACAGTACCACCTGAGGTACCGCCTCCACCAATACCACCCGTCTCTTCGATCCTAATAACTCCTAAGGAAATCTTGACATTTTTTACTGCTCTCTGGTTAGTATTTTCAATAAACAGACTTAGGGTGACTGTATTACCAGCTAAAACCCGATCCGCAGATAAGGTATATTTGTTAATGATAACCCAAGGAGTTGCCCCTATAGCCACATCTTGTGTAGGTAAAGGTAAATTCACAGTTTCCTTGGCACTTTCATGCTGGTTTCCTGCATAGTCGTAATCTAAAGTTAAATCTACTGAGTTATTCTCTCGGGTATCCCTAGCCCTTAAGCGATAGGAAACGGTCTCCGTTGCTCCTTTGCCTATGTTAGCTAGGTTTTTCTTATTAGAGATGTCTAACACTTCAAAATTAGACTTGCCATCTAAAAGAAGTACGACATTCCTGGCATCAGAGGTTTTACTGAGGTTTTCCAATACTAAATCAACTGTAAAACCATCTACAAGATCGGGAGCTGACTGTAGCTTAACATCCCTAACAATTATTACCGGCTTAGTCAGATCATAAGTAACTGGAATAGTAAGATTAATCGAACTATGGGAACTATAAATACCCGTTCCGACTGTTTCGGCACTCATAGCCTTCAGATTGGCTACTAATTCATGGTCTTTGCTCTGGGCTATATCTTTTACAGCAAAGGTTAACAGAACTGATTGGGTAGTATTGGCACCCAATTGAGCAATCTTAGCCGCTTCAGGATTTTTTAATTCAAAGTGCTCTAAACCCTCATAACCTACCTCTCTAAAATCTATTTCCACATTAAAAGCAGGATATTTGGAAATATTCCGCACAGACATGCTTACGTTAAACTCTCCGCCAGCTACAGCCGGTTCTACCTTGACACTTTCAAAAACGATAACCGGATTAATCCCCAAATTTAGCTCGCTGGCCGAAACAATAGTAGGCAGCAATAATGACATTATGATAGTTAAAATTAAGAGGAAATTTCTAAGCTGTACAAATTTTTTACTTACTGAAGGCTTCATAATTACGCTCCTTTTTCTTCAATCTTAATAATTTTTCCGTCTACCATATGTATGGTGCGATCTGCATAAGGCACTAAGTTCAGATCATGGGTTACCATAACTACTGTCACGCCACGCTCTGCTGCTAAATCATGCAAGATTTCGATAATCTCCTTGGTGTTCTTGGTGTCTAAGTTACCAGTCGGTTCATCACAAAAGAGAATTTTCGGATCACTGACCAAGGCTCTGGCAATACTGACCCTTTGCTGTTGACCACCACTCATCTCCGTTGGTTTGTGGAATATTCTATCTTTTAAGCCTAATTGTATCAAGAGGTCCCGACCCTTCCGGTTTCTTTCTTTAAGACTAACCCCATCAAACACCAACGGTAATGTTACATTCTCCAAGGCTGTCAATGTGGGCATAAGATTATAGGACTGAAAGATGAAACCGATATATTTTCTCCGGAACAAGGCCATATCTTTTTCTTTCATTTTCGACAAGACCATCGAATCCTTGAGAATAATCTGTCCCCGGGTGGGCCGTTCTAAACCTGCTAGTAAATGTAGCAAAGTAGTCTTACCGGATCCCGAGGTGCCCAGAATACATAGGAATTCACCTTCATGAATCTCTAAATCTATATTATTGACGGCTGTGATTACTTCCTGTCCCAGACGGTATTTTTTCGTTAAACCTTTGACTGTCATTATAGCTGCCACATAAGCACCTCCAATCTCATCTCTTAAGACGAAAATTTTTGAAAATTGTTCCACAAAAATTTCTCGGCATCATCATGAAGTAATACTTTTTGATGCCAAGAAAAATTCTAGAAAAAATTTATTTCTGGTAAGGGATACCAAGCAATTCAGGAATAGTAACAAATTCATATCCCTCGTTTTTCAAGATAGTAATAACTTCACCTAAAGCCGACACCGAACCACTTAAATTTTCTTCTTTTCCTCCGGAAGAATGTTGCAAAATAATACTACCTTCTCTTACATTCTCTAAAATATTGTATTTTACCTGCTCTGCACTAAGACTTTTCCAGTCTAAAGAATCCACATTCCAGGCAATGATTTTGTAGCCCAATTTCTCTATTTCTTCGATTCTCTCTGGATCTATAGAACCATATGGTGAACGGAACAGGGCTGTACGGTAACCAGCCTCTTGCAATAGAGCCTCCTCCGCCTGGAGAACATTTTGCTTAGCTTCCTCGATGGATAATTTCATAATGTCAGGGTGATCTAGAGAATGATTGCCGACTATGTGTCCCTCCTGCACAGTTCGTTGAATGACCTCTGGAAAAAGCTGAGCTCTATTTCCAATATAGAAGAAGGTAGCTTTAACCTCATGTTCCTTTAATACATCTAACATCTGAGGAGTATATACTGAGTCTGGACCGTCATCAAAAGTTAGAGCAACCCGCTTTTCAGTAGTATCCCCTTCACGGAAAAATGAGTTCGGAAACATGGAGGCTAAGTCCAAGATCTCCCTTTGAGGGAAACCACGATTGTCCCGTTCCGAGCCACCCTTTAATTCAAATTCCTGGGTTAATTCTTGGGGCTTTGGTTTGTCAGCATTAGGTCGCAAATCAGGTTCATTAGGAACTAACCGCAACTGATACCCACTGTAATAGATTACTGCTCCAATGACACCTGTAATTACCAGGGCTAATAAGGCTTTATGTTTTCTCTGCATTTCCTCACCTCTCTGTTATGTTTACCAGAGAGCCTTAGACTTATTACAGTTAGACTTATTACAGAAAATTGTGGCTTAAACAACCATCTCCACCCATCTTATTGTGAATTTTAACAATAAAGTAAATATTTATTGCCTTTTTGTACTATTACTTGTTATGATAATAATGAAATGGTTTCTAATTTTAGAAATTATAAGGAGGTCGTGGAAATCATGTATAAGAGTTACACTTATGAAGAGCTACAAATCGGTCAGAAAGCTAGCCTCTCCAAAACCATCACAGATGAAGTTATCCGTGCCTTTGCCGATGTCTCAGAGGATCGCAATCCGCTCCATTTAGACGAAGAATTTGCCAAAGACACTATATTCAAAGAGCGTATTGCCCATGGCATGATCACCGCCGGCTTAATTTCTGCCGTTATTGGCACTCAACTACCTGGACTCAACACAATTTATCTAAAACAAGATTTGAACTTTACAGCTCCGGTAAAAATCGGTGATACAATCACTGTCGAAGTTGAAGTTCTGGAAAAATTAGAAAAGAAAAACGTCCGTCTTTCCACTATTGCCCGTAACCAAAATGGTGATGTGGTAGTTAAGGGAGAAGCCATCGTTAAGAAACCGGCTTAAGAAGACAAACTGCTTAACTACATAATCCTTTAGATTTATCCTAGAGGAACAATCTTACAATGAACTGACCAAAATCTTAAACTTTCCTTAAAAATAAAATAAACGTGATTTGGTTATCTTCTTGCTTTTTCTATCAGAGAAAAAACAGAGGGTTGCGTACTTTTTAGACGCAATCCTCTTTTTTTATTGTGAAAACAACAAGGCCCCGGGACCCGTCAGCAATCTTTGATTGCGTTAATGGGTGGGGTAACTCCTCCCGATTGCATAATTATGTTGCTTTTTAGGGCCAAATCTTTATATGATTATAGTAGTTACAAGGAGGTCATATAAACATGTACAAGAGTTATAGCTACGATGAGCTTCAGATCGGGCAAAAAGCCAGTCTCTCCAAAACTATCACTGACGAAGTTAACCGGGCCTTTGGGGGAGAAGCCGGAGAAAGCAGTGCAATCCACTCAGATGACGAATTTGCTAAAAATAATATGTTCGGAGGCCGTATTGCCTATGGTATGATCACTGGAGGCTTGATTGGTACCGTTTTAGGGAACCTATTACCCGGTCTGAACACAATTTATCTCAAGCAAAGTCTGGAGTTTACTGCACCTGTCTATATAAATGACACAGTAACTGTGGAAGTTGAGGTCCTGGAGAAATTAGGAAATAATAATGTTCGCTTGTCAACTATTGCCCGCAATCAACATGGTAAGGTAGTTGTTAAAGGTGAAGCTATTGTTAAAAAGCTGAATTAATTCATACAATAAAAGGTTCGCTAACTGAAATGCAGGGTGGTTTTTAGTTCCACCCCGCATTTTTTTACATTTGCATAGTATATTGTTGGATAATAGCCGCTACCAGACCGGCCAAATTAGTTAAATCCTCGATTAAAATATACTCATCTGTAGTATGAACCTTACTCATTCCTGTACCTAAATTAATAGTCTCCAAGCCCTGAGTATTAAAATAATTGACATCACTGCCCCCTCCGCTAGGGATAATTCGTGGTTTTAAACCTATTGACTTAGCCCCTTCTATGGCTAATTGAACCCCAGGACTATCTTCGGCTATTTCAAAAGCATCATATTCCCGACTAAGCTGCCAAATTAATTCTGCCTCGTATTCTTGACAAGTCCGTAACAGACAATCGTGAATATGGGCCGTTTGAGCAGCCAATTTCTCATTACACAGGCTACGAGCCTCCCCTTTAAGCTTTACACTTTCGGTAACAATATTGGTAGCCCCACCGCCACTAATGTAACCGATATTAGAAGTAGTTTCCTCGTCTATCCGTAATAACTTCATTTTGGCAATAGCTTTAGCAGCTACCTGGATTGCACTGATACCTTCCTCTGGATTGATTCCGGCATGAGCTGCCCGCCCTTTGATTGTTGCGGTAAACTGGTCTTGTGCCGGTCCACGATTTATAATTACCCCAGGCTCACCGCCACCATCTAAAACGTAGCCAAAACGGGACTTTAGCAGACTATAGTCCAGATGGCGGGAACCTAAAAGACCCTTTTCTTCACAAGTTGTAATCACCATTTCTATTGGGACATGAGCTATACCTTCTTCCTGTAGATGTCTAACTGCTTCAATAATCGCAGCAATACCGGCCTTATCATCAGCCCCTAAAATAGAAGTGCCGTCAGTACTAATCCTATCAGAGTTAACCACAGGATTTATTACTTCACAAGGAGTAACAGTATCCATGTGAGCTGAAAACATTATACTCGGTGCATTTTCCAGCTTACCAGGCAGAAAGGCAATAATATTCCCTGTGTCTGAGCCTGTTGGTGCCATTGATTTTTGATCAATTTTTATTTGAAAGCCTAGCTGGGACAGTTGGTCTTGTAGATATTTCGCAAAAGCCCCTTCTTTTCTACTAGGGCTGGGGATCCTAACCATTTCTAAAAAACTATTCTGAAGCCGCTCCTTGTTAATCATACTATCTGTACCACCCTTTTCATTAATACTGTCATTTTTACTATATCACCCAAGGGCAAAACTATCCAGGATGTTTACAAAAAATTCCCAGAAAAATTGTTGTTGACAAAAAGCTTTGATTTTACATATAATAACTACTAATAAATTGCAGATAGCAAAAAGTAATGCGGAAGAAAAGTAGTCTGTTTTTCTTGCCTTCAGGGAGAGGATGTCATGGACTGAAAGCATCCTTAGGTTGAAGACAGGTGAAGTTCCCTTCCAAACTGCTGGGGTGAGAACCACCAGGTTTGTAGTCCCTGCCGGAATCTTCTACCGTTATCTTGAAGGGGGTATTGGATTTATTGTACCTTGCTGAAGTGGTAACGGAACTATTGTTCCCGTTACAAGAAGGGTGGCACCGCGGAAAATATGCTTTTCGTCCCTAGTGGATGAAAAGCTTTTTGTTTTTTTACAACATCTTTCGTATTCGCGGACTACTATAAAACCCTAGGCCAACTAGTATCTGCTAAGTCTGCTAGGTAGCAAGTGACAGTAGATTGAGTCCTGTACCTTATTGAGTGGGTTAACTTAAAGTTAGCCAAATTGGGTGGTACCGCGGAATCCACAGTTTCGTCCCATAAGGATCAAGCTGTGGATTTTTTTATTCTAAAGCAAAAAAATACTCAAATTATGAAGGAGGAATAATAATGATTGTAACTATGCAAAAAGACTATTCAGAAGAGCAACTACTCAAGGTTATTGAGCAGTTAGAGACTACAGGCTTTCGTACCCAAGTAATTAAAGGCACCGAAAAAACAGTTATTGCAGCAGTAGGAGATAAATCCCGCCTACTCTACCAGCCCTTAGAGGCTATGCCCGGTGTAGAAAAGGTAGTGCCAATACTTGCCCCCTATAAACTGGCCAGCCGGGAATTCAAATCTCAAGACACTTTAATCAAAGTAGGAGATCTCACTATTGGTGGACCTCAGATACAGATTATGGCCGGACCTTGTGCTGTTGAAAGCAGAGAACAAATCTTAGAGACGGCAAGGCTTGTTAAGGAAGCTGGGGCTACAATTTTAAGGGGCGGCGCCTACAAACCCCGTTCTTCACCTTATTCCTTCCAAGGCTTAGAGGAAGAAGGTCTCAAATATCTGGCTGAAGCCAGAGAGGCAACGGGCTTACCTATTATAACCGAAGCTACAGATCTTCCCTCTGTGGAGCTGGTCAGCCATTATGCAGATATTATTCAGATTGGGGCCCGTAATATGCAGAACTTTTCTCTGCTGAAGGCAGTTGCCGCAACTCAGCGCCCTATTCTCTTAAAACGTGGTCTCTCTTCCACAATAGATGAATGGATGTTGGCCGCTGAATATATTATGTCCGCTGGCAATCATCAGGTTATACTCTGTGAGCGTGGTATCCGTACCTTTGAAACAGCTACTAGAAATACTCTAGATCTCTCTGCAGTACCTTTAGTGAAGCACCTCTCTCATTTACCTGTTATCGTTGATCCTAGTCACGGTACCGGAAAATGGCGCTTAGTTAAGCCAATGGCTCTGGCAGCAATAGCTGCAGGCGCTGATGGCTTAATAATTGAGGTGCACCCGAATCCCAGTCAAGCCTTTTCTGATGGACCTCAATCCTTGACACCAGAGAAATTCCAAGACTTAGTATCCAGTCTGCAACCAGTAGCCCACGCCGTTAATAGGAAGTTGGTGAACTAAATGAGACAGACTTTAGCTTACCTTGGACCGGAAGGCAGCTTTTCAGCCCAAGCCGCTAATATGTACGCCAAGAATATAACTAGCTCACTCTTAGAACTGCAAGCCTATACTACTATTCCTGCAATATTTGAGGCTCTTGCCAGAAATAAGGCAAGTCTGGCCATAGTCCCATCTGAAAACTCTATCGAAGGGTCAGTTACTGCTACTATGGATCTCTTGGTTAAAGATCCCCCCCTATAT
>JAPXME010000044.1:0-11269 GCA_033809185.1 Clostridiaceae bacterium | reverse complement strand
ACCAAGGTAAAAGCAGAGAAAAAAACTTGAGGCCAGGTGATAGATTTATTTTCTTTGCTAGCTCCTGCGGCAGTAGAAAAACCTATCAGAAAAAAGAGCAGAAAATTCAATAAATAATTAATGCTCCAAGGAAAAATAAGGTCAATGCAGCTTTGCCATAAAGGAGCAAAGGGTGTTATGGGCAAACCGGGGTAGGAAAGTACTATTAGCAAGGGTGAAAGCATAATGGGTAGAGAAAATCCTGCTGACCACGGTCTACCTGGAGGCATGCGATGCAAGGCCTTAGGTAGAATAATCAGTAAACAGATTGCCGTAAGACCTATAAGTAAATACTGGCGAGCTTCAGGATCTACCTTATTTATATAATCAGCGATGAACCAGCTTAAACCTAAGCTAAGAAGAGCATCCCAAAAAACTTGTCTTCTTCTGCGCACAGCTTTTCCTCCCACAACATGACATATATCTATATTACTACAATCATAAACAAAAAAAGTATTAATTTGAATGAAAATTATAGCTCAACTATTGCTAGAGAATATTTGTAAAATAATATTTAACGGTTGACTATCCTTAGTTTTTCTAATATAAATAGAATATATCTAATTATCAAAACCTTTTAGGTGCAATAGTAGTACGGTAGGAAGTAACGATATTGAACCGAAGGTAAATTGTAGAATGGAAGGATGGGTAAAATGTTAAAAATTTTGCTTGTGGGTATCTTTGTTGCTGTGTTGCTGGCTAGTGGTCTTTACTCTATGAGAAAGACACGCAATCTGGGAGATTTCTATCTTGGAGGTAGAGATATCGGGCCCTGGATGTCAGCCTTTGCTTATGGTACCACTTATTTTTCTGCTGTAATTTTTGTAGGCTATGCCGGAAAAGTAGGTTGGGGTTTTGGTATTGGTGGTCTGTGGATCGCTATTGGAAATGCGCTGATTGGTAGCTTCTTGGCCTGGAAGATACTGGCGAAACCAACCAGAGTGATGACGGAGAAGCTAGGAGCTATGACTATGCCGGAATTATTGGAAGGTCGTTATGATAGCAAGGCTTTAAAGATTTTTTCCTCGGCAATTATCTTTATTTTTATGGTTCCTTATTCAGCTTCTGTCTTCATGGGTCTTAGTTATGTTTTCGAAGGGGTTTTTAATATACCCTATAACTATATTCTAATTTTCATGGCTGTTATCACTGCTATCTATCTCTTAATGGGTGGCTATAGAGCTATTGCCTTGACTGATTTTATTCAGGGTATAGTGATGCTTTTTGGGGTAGGGGTTCTACTCTACTATGTTTTTGGCAATCCTGCTGTAGGCGGCTTAGGTCAAATAATTCCTCGTTTAAAAGCGATAAGTCCGGAACTGGTTAACCCGTTGCCTACAGGTGAAAAAGGTCTAGCGCTCTTTTCGGTAGTCCTGCTGACAAGCCTTGGCCCTTGGGGATTACCTCAAATGGTTCAGAAGTTTTATGCCATTAAGGACAAGAAAAACATTAGAGCAGCTACGGTTATTTCTACATTATTTGCTTTAATCATCGGTGTAGGTGCTTATGGCGTAGGTTCCGTCGCTCGTTTATACTTTTCAGAACTTCCTGTTGATCCGGCTACTGGTGTAGCTACAGTGGATTTATTAGTGCCGGGGATTATTAATGTGGCTTTACCGGAGCTTGCGGCGGTGTTAATCCTGCTTTTGATTCTGTCTGCCTCTATGTCAACTTTGTCTTCCTTAGTCTTAGTTTCTAGTTCCACCTTATCTGTTGATCTTTTAAAAGGTTTTGTTAAACCAGAGATGAGTAATAAGGATGAACTGCTGATTACTCGGATACTCTGTTTTATTTTTGTAATGCTTTCTGTGGTGTTAGCTATGGTAAAACCGACTATCATTTTAAGCTTGATGGCCTTATCCTGGGGAACAATTGCCGGTATTTTTCTCGGTCCATACATCTGGGGGTTATTTTGGCCTAAGACTACAAAGGCAGGGGCTTGGAGTGGTATTATAGTCGGTTTGATCATAAGTGTTCTCTATGCAAGTTTGCATAATTTTGACGGTAATGCTACCACAATAGGTGGGGCTTTGGCGATGCTGAGTTCCTTAGTTATAGTGCCGGTAGTCAGCCTTTTTACTACTCAATATGCCACAGAACATTTAGAAAAAGTGTATGCTGAATAAACCTTGAACCGGATCAGAGGAATAAACCTGCCAAGCTTTGTCCGATTCAGAGATTTTCTGCTTCTACTATGTAAGATTCGCACAACGATCTATATAGATCTATCTAGTTAAAAGCAAGGGGGATTCCGATGAAAGAATTATTATCAGGCAATGAAGCCATAGCCAGGGGTGCCTATGAGGCCGGAGTTAAGGTGGGCGTAGGTTATCCTGGTACACCCAGTACTGAAGTGCTGGAAAATCTACGAAAATTTAATGAGGTCTACGCAGAGTGGTCACCTAATGAAAAGGTGGCTTTTGAGGTAGGTGTAGGGGCCAGCGTTATGGGAGCTCGTACAATCGTGACTATGAAACACGTAGGGGTAAATGTAGCTGCTGATCCCTTAATGAGTTTTGCTTACGCCGGGGTAAACGGAGGCTTTATCCTCTACTCTGCTGATGATCCTGGGATGCATAGTTCCCAGAACGAACAAGATAACAGGATTTTGGGGAAATTCGCCAAGATCCCAGTAGTAGAACCTAGCGACAGCCAGGAGGCTAAGGATTTTGTAGCTATTGCCTTTGATATCAGTGAAAGCTATGATACTCCTGTAATGTTACGTACGACTACTCGCATTGCTCACTCTCAAAGCATGGTGGAATTAGGTACACGACAAGATGTACCTCTAAAGGAATATGTCAAAAACGCACCGAAAAATGTGATGATCCCCGCCTATGGACGGGCTAGAAGACTAGTGGTCGAAGAAAGGATGGGTAAGCTGGCAGAATATGCTGCTGCTACGCCATTGAACAGGGTAGAATGGGGAAACAAAGAATTCGGTATTATCACTAGTGGCGTTTGTTATCAATATGTTAAGGAAGCTTTTCCGGAAGCCAGTATCTTAAAACTAGGTTTGACCTTCCCCTTAAACGAACAATATATTGCTGATTTTGTGAATCAGGTTGATCGTGTATTTGTCGTAGAGGAACTGGAACCGTTTTTGGAAGAAGCCATTACTCTTATGGGCTTTGAGGTTACAGGAAAAAAACTATTCCCTAACATTGGGGAATTAAACGCAACTATGGTAAAAAGTAAGATCAACCAAGAGCTTAAGCTTGGTCTGGACGAGCCGGAGCTTATCGCAACTTCAGACTTACCGAGTGCTCCTATGCGTCCTCCAGTACTATGTGCTGGGTGTCCTCACCGGGCAGTATTCCATGTCTTGAGGAAGCTGAAACTAACTGTAACAGGAGATATCGGTTGCTATACCTTGGGGGCTTCTGCTCCTTTGGAGGCTATTGATACTACAATCTGTATGGGTGCCAGTATCGGCATGGCCCTCGGTATGGAAAAAGCTAATCCAGATATGATTGGTAAAATTGTGGCTGTTATCGGAGATTCTACCTTCTTCCATAGCGGAATTACCGGCTTGGTTGATATGGTCTATAATGATAGTAAGGGCACAGTAATTATTCTGGATAATAGTACTACTGCCATGACCGGGCATCAGGATAATCCTTCTACTGGTAAGAATATCAAAGGTGAAGTTGCTACCGTTGTTAATATTGCAGATGTTGCTAGAGGTGTAGGTGTCCGGCGGGTAGTAACAGTAGATCCCTTTGAGATAGATAAACTTGAACAAATCTTAAAAGAAGAATTAGCTGCCCCAGAACCTTCAGTTATTATTGCGAAAAGTCCTTGTGTTCTTTTAGGACTACCGGAAACCAACAAGGAGCCTTTGCAAATCCTAGAAGACAAGTGTAAGAACTGTAAAGCCTGTGTTACTATTGGCTGCCCACCAATTGCTGTAGGTGAAAATACGGTCACCCTGGATTCCAAGAGCTGTAACGGTTGTAATCTATGTGCTCAACTCTGTAAGTTTGGGGCTATCGTGAAAGCAGGTGAAGGCAATGAGTAAGAAATTAAACGTTTTGTTAGTAGGTGTAGGTGGTCAGGGTACCATCCTAGCTAGCAACATTTTGGCCGAAGTAGCGATGAAAAGCGGTTTGGTAGTTAAAATGTCAGAGATTCACGGTATGTCTCAACGTGGCGGTAGTGTGGTAACTCATGTAAAAATAGGTCCAGAGGTTTTTTCGCCCTTAATCGAAAAAGGTGAAGCTGATTTAATCTTAGCCTTTGAAGAATTAGAAGCCTTACGTTGGTTGGAGTATCTCCGTCCTGGTGGAAAAATGCTGGTTAACACTCAAAATATAACCCCTGCCCCGGTAAGCATCGGCAAGGCTAAGTATCCTCAAGCTATCATCGAAAAATTAACTAGCAAAAATGCAAATGTGAGTACGATTGATGCTCTGTCTATAGCCACGAGGTGTGGGAATAAGAAGGTTTCCAATGTGGCTTTAGTAGGAATGCTAGCTAAGAGGTTAGACTTCCCCAAAGACCTCTGGATCAAAGTTTTATCCGAGAAAGTACCTGCCCGTTTGCAGGAAACTAACCTCCAAGCATTTAATGAAGGATATGAATGTTCGTGATTTGCTGATTAAATTAAAATATACTACAAGAAATGTTCGCATTTTTGTTGACAGCGTGAGAAGATACGGCTAGAATATAAATATAGTTCGTAATATGCTCTCCCTGATTAGCTATATGCGTACCTATTGATCACTATTTTGGGTGAGCTGACCTGGGTTTTCGGGTACAAGCTCACCTTTTTTGATTAAGTAGGCTACTAATAGCAAATCCTTAACATTATAGAGATGAATATGAAGGGGACAAGGAGGTACAATGTGAAACAGGTAAGGATTATTATGGGCAGTGACTCGGACTGGCCGGTAATGAAAAAAGCTGTTCAAGTTTTACGGGAATTTGCTGTCGATTATGAGGTTTTTGTAGCTTCTGCTCATCGTACCACTAAGCTGGCCCTAGAGTTAGCTAGTCAGGCAGAAGAAGATGGGATAGAGGTAATCATTGCCGGTGCCGGTGCGGCCGCTCATTTGCCTGGAGTATTAGCTGCAGTGACCTGTCTTCCGGTAATTGGGGTGCCGTTGAACGCAACAGCCTTGGCAGGTCAGGATGCCTTGTATTCTATTGTTCAAATGCCTTCAGGTGTGCCTGTGGCTACGGTAGGAATAGACGGAGCCAAAAATGCAGCCCTCCTTGCTGTGCAAATTTTGGCTGTGAAGGATCAGGCCTTACGGGCAAAATTTAAGCAGTATAAGGAAAAGATGATTGACGAGGTTTTAGAAAAAAATCAAAAAATCCAACAATTAAACAATGAGCTTGATACATAATGGAGGTACGAAGTGGCGGATACGGTTTGCTTGTCTGGTGTATAAGTTGCAAACCAGTATCTAGTGTTTAGTACCTCTTTTTGTCTGTTTGCTTAATATGTGGATTAAGGCTGATATAAATTTTTCTATAATATAAAAGTTTAGAGATGACGGAGGTATTCAAATGTATAAGGCAGTTGTAACGATTCATTTAAAGAAAAGTATCTTAGATCCTCAAGGTAGTGCTGTGGTAAAGGCTTTGAAATCCTTAGATTATTCGGGTGTAGAAGAGGTGCGGGTAGGTAAGCATATAGAGCTTCTTCTAGACGTGGAATCTGAGGAAAAGGCTTTAGGGGAGACTAAGGAGATCTGTGCAAAGCTCTTAGTTAATCCGGTAATTGAGGATTATCAAGTCAAAGTGATGGAGGTAGAGGCATGAAGTTCGGTATAGTTGTATTTCCGGGCTCCAGCGGCGATTCCGACTGTTTCTATGTTATTGATCAAGTTCTCAAGGAGCCTGTTGAATATCTTTGGCATAATGATGCTGATCTAAAAGGCGTAGATTGTGTAATCTTGCCGGGAGGCTTTTCCTATGGCGATTATTTGCGCCCTGGAGCGATTGCCCGCTTCGCGCCGATTATGGAAAAGGTCATTGAGTTCGGACAAAAGGGCGGTCTGATTTTGGGCATAGGTAATGGTTTTCAGATTTTGACTGAGGCTGGAATGTTGCCGGGGGCCTTAATTTCCAATAATTCCTTACGGTTCCAGCATAGTAATACATATTTAAGAGTAGAAAGAGCAGATACAGCTTTTACATTAAATTATGAAGAAGAACAGATTATTCAACTTCCTATTGCCCATAGTCAGGGTAACTATGTAGTAGAACCTCAGATTTTAGCCAGAATGGAAAAAGAAAAGCAGATTATATTCCGTTATTGTAATGCCCAGGGAGAGACGAGTTTAGAAGCTAATCCTAACGGTTCAGTGCACAATATAGCCGGTATTGTAAATGAGCGTGGTAATATCCTTGGTATGATGCCTCATCCTGAACGCTGTGCAGATGAAATCCTGGGTGGAGAGATCGGTCTGTCAATTTTTAAGTCTTTGCTGGACTGGTCTCAACAGGGAGGTGGAAGATAAATGAAAGACGGATTATGGCGTGAGATGGGACTTAGCGATAGTGAGTATCAGTTAATTAAAGAAATTATGGGTCGTGAACCTAATGAGACAGAACTAGGATTATTTAGCGTAATGTGGTCTGAACATTGCAGTTATAAAAATTCTAAAAGTGTGCTCAAGAATTTTCCTACTAGCGGTCCCCGAGTTATTCAAGGTCCGGGAGAGAACGCTGGTGTTGTAGATATTGGGGATGGTCAGGCTCTGGTATTTAAAATGGAAAGTCATAATCACCCTTCTGCTATTGAGCCTTATCAAGGTGCTGCTACTGGAGCAGGTGGAATTATCCGGGATATTTTTACCATGGGAGCTAGACCTATTGCTCTCTTAAATTCTATGCGTTTTGGTTCCTTGCAGAGCAAGAAATCACGTTATCTTTTTAATGGAGCTGTTTCCGGTATAGCAGGTTATGGTAATAGTATCGGCATACCCACTGTAGGAGGAGAGGTTTATTTTCACTCCTCTTATGAGGATAATTGCCTCGTTAATGCCATGTGTATCGGTCTCTTGGATCAGAAGGATCTTGCCAAAGGGCTTGCGGCTGGCCCTGGGAATCCGGTAATGGCGGTAGGAGCTAAAACCGGCCGGGATGGTATTCATGGTGCTACCTTTGCTTCCGTGGATTTAGATGAAACTACAGAAGAGCAAAGATCGCCTGTCCAAGCGGGAGATCCTTTCATGGAAAAGCTGTTACTCGAAGCCTGCCTGGAATTAATTAAGACTGGTTATGTAGTAGGAATGCAGGATATGGGAGCGGCTGGGCTTACCAGTTCATCAGTAGAGATGGCTTCTCGGGCCGGAACAGGAATTGAAATGGATGTAGCCCTGGTTCCCCAACGGGAAGAAGGTATGACCCCTTATGAGATTTTGTTGTCGGAGTCTCAAGAGCGGATGTTAGTTGTACCGCAGAAGGGCAAGGAAGAAGAAGTTAAGGCTATTTTTGCTAAGTGGGGCTTAGAGGCTGTGGTTATTGGTAAGGTTACTGATGACGGATATATGACGATCAAAGAGAATGGGGAAATAGTTGCCCATGTACCGGCTAAAGCTTTGACAGATATGTGTCCTATGTATGAGCCTGAGGCTGCAGAACCAAAGTATTTGGCCGGAGCTCAATCCTATGATTTAAGTAATTTAACGGAGTTGGATGATTATAGCCAGGTACTCCTTTCTATGCTGGGTAGTCCGAATATCGCCAGTAGGGAATGGGTTTATCGTCAATTTGATAGTACGGTAGGGCTTAATACTGTGGTTGGTCCAGGCAGTGATGCGGCTGTATTGAGAATTAAAGGTACGAATAAAGGCTTTGCAGCTACTGCAGATTGTAATTCACTCTATGTCTATCTGGACCCTTATCGGGGTGGTCAAATTGCTGTAGCAGAAGCGGCTCGTAATCTAGTATGCTCCGGTGCTGAACCTATAGCAGTTACTGATTGTCTCAATTTCGGTAGCCCAGAAAAACCTGAGATCTTCTGGCAATTGAAAGAAGCTGTGGCCGGACTGGCTGAGGCCTGTCGTGAGTTGGAAACACCGGTTATTGGTGGTAATGTCAGTCTTTATAATGAAACAAAAGGTGAGGCTGTCTATCCTACACCGGTAGTGGGGATGGTTGGTTTGTTGGAGGACATCTCCCAAGTTACAACTCTGGATTTCAAAGAAGAGGGAGACATTATTATCTTATTGGGGCAGACCAAAGATGAATTAGGCGGAACAGTTTATCTTAGTCAAATTCACGGTTTAGAAGCCGGTCGTCCACCTGAGATTGATCTGAAGTTGGAAAAAGCAGTTCAGAGTACGACCTTAGCTTTAATCAAAGAAGGACTGGTAGCTTCGGCCCATGATTGTTCCGAAGGCGGTTTGGCAGTTGCTTTAGCTGAATCTTGTATTGCCGGGCATATCGGAGCAGATGTGATTTTGCAGGATGACTTGCGAGCCAGCAGTGCGCTTTTTGCGGAATCTCAATCTAGGATAATCATCAGTACCCCTAAAGATAAGTATGATACGGTTTTAAGTAGATTAAAGGAGAGCAAAGTGCCTTATAAAGTACTAGGTAGTGTAGGTGGCCAAGAATTGAGTATTGCTGGTTCAGGCTGGAAGGTTCGCCTTGATCTTGAACTTATGGAGGAGAAGTACCGGGGGGCTATACCATGTATAATGAGCTCGTAGATAAAATGGAGGAGGCCTGTGGGGTCTTTGGAATCTACGCATCTAAGCGGGATGTAGCTAAATATACCTATTATGGACTTTATGCTCTGCAGCACCGGGGCCAGGAAAGTGCTGGGATTGCAGTGTCAGATGGTCAAGGGATTAAGCTCCATAAAGGAATGGGGCTAGTGTCTGATGTTTTTACTGAAGGAGTGTTGGACAGTCTTACGGGAGATATAGCTATTGGCCATGTGCGTTATGCCACCAATGGCTCCAGTTTGTCTGTCAATGCCCAGCCTCTGGTTTGTCAATACGCCAAAGGCAGTCTGGCCGTAGCCCATAATGGGAATTTGACTAATGCCAAGGAATTACGGGAGAGATTAGCTGCTAATGGTGCTATCTTTCAATCCAGCATAGATTCGGAGATTATTGTTAGCCTGATTGCTAGATATGGTCAATCTAGTATTGAAGACTCTCTGATGAAGGCCATGATTGATCTGAAAGGAACCTACTCCTTGCTAGTAATGACTGAAGATAAGCTCATCGGAGTTAGGGACCCCTATGGCAATCGACCTTTATGCTTAGGTAGCTTGGACGGCAATTATGTTATCGCTTCGGAAAGCTGTGCTTTTGATGCTTTAGGTGCGGAATTTATTAGAGATTTTCTACCGGGAGAGATTGTCACTATTGATAAAAACGGCCTCCACTCCCGTCAATTTATGGCGGCCAATGAGCCTGCCTTCTGTATTTTCGAATACGTTTATTTTGCTCGGCCCGACTCTAACATTGACGGGATTAATGTGATGCAAGCCAGACGGGCTATGGGCCGGGAACTAGCCAAGGAACACCCGGTAGAGGCTGATTTAGTCATTCCAGTACCGGACTCTGGTATTGCTGGGGCCTTAGGCTATGCAGAAACCCTGGACCTTGTTTTTGATATGGGCTTAATGAAGAACCGCTATGTAGGCCGTACTTTTATTCAGCCAAGTCAAGAAGAAAGAGATTTATCGGTGAGAATGAAGCTCAATCCGGTAACAGATCTGGTTAAGGGCAAAAAGGTAGTTCTCTTGGATGATTCTATTGTTCGCGGTACCACAAGTAAAAAGATTATTCAGATGGTGCGGGCTAAGGGAGCTAAGGAAATCCACATGTTGATAACCTCACCGCCGGTAATTGATGCTTGTTATTATGGTATTGATACCTCGGAAAGAGCTCAATTAATAGCGGCCCAAATGTCTTTGGATGAAGTCCGTAAAGAGATTGGAGCTGATTCCTTACATTACCTAAGCCTAGAAGGACTTTATCGGGCTTTGGGAAGCGACAAAGGCTTTTGTACCGCATGTCTAAACAGGAAGTATCCTATAGAAATCCCTGCTGAAGATGAATTAGGGAAGCATCTTTTGGAGACTTCCCCGCGAATCAGAAGGGAGGCTAAAAGGAATGTCAAGTAATGAAGGCTTAACCTACAAAGCAGCAGGTGTTAATATTGACGATGGCAACAAGGCAGTAGAACTGATTAAACCTTTGGTTGCTAAAACCCAGCGTCCAGAGGTTCTTGGTGGTCTAGGTGGATTTGGTGGTCTCTTTGCCTTGGATTGCCAAAAATATCAGGAGCCGGTGCTAATCGCCGGAACTGACGGAGTAGGCACAAAATTGGCTGTAGCCCAGATGGTCGGACAACACAATACTATAGGTATTGATTGTGTGGCTATGTGTGTTAATGATATCTTGGCGTCTGGGGCTGAACCATTATTCTTTTTGGACTATTTGGCTGTGGGACGACTTGAACCAGAGCAGGTTCGTGATATTGTGGCTGGAATAGCCGAAGGCTGTCAGCAAGCAGGTTGTGCCTTGATTGGTGGGGAAACAGCGGAAATGCCAGGATTTTATCAGCCTGGGGAGTATGACGTAGCTGGATTTGCTGTAGGTATTGTTGAACGCAGCAAGCTCATCGATGGTAGTACCATAGTTCCCGGTGATGTCTTAATAGGCTTGCCCTCTAGCGGTTTGCATTCTAACGGTTATTCTTTGGCTCGGAAGATCTTTTTTGAGAAAAATAAGTGGACTAGCTCCACATATCGGGAGGAGTTAGCTTGTACCGTAGGTGAAGCTCTACTAACACCGACCCGGATCTATGTCAAATTGGTTCAACAATTAATGAAGGAATTTTCCCTTAAAGGGATTGCCCATATTACCGGAGGAGGTTTAATTGAAAATCCACCACGGGTTTTACCTCCTAAGACCCATATGGTTCTAGATTATGGCAGTTGGGTCATTCCGCCTATCTTTACTTTAATGAGCCAAGAAGGTCAAGTAGAAACAAGGGAAATGCTGCGTACCTTCAATATGGGTATTGGTTTGGTTCTGGTAGTATCAGCCCCAGAGGCTGACCAAATCCAAGACTGGTTAGAAAGTCAGGGGGAAGAATCCTATCGGATTGGACAAGTTACTCCAGGAGAGCCGGGAGTGACTATAAGGGGGCTGGAGTAGATGAAGCCCTTACAATTAGCGGTTCTAGCCTCAGGAAGAGGCTCTAATCTCCAGGCTATTATGGAGGCCATAGAAAAGGGTCAGGTTAAGGC
>JAPXME010000043.1:690-11302 GCA_033809185.1 Clostridiaceae bacterium | reverse complement strand
CATCGTATACAGGGCAGTCATAATCCCTTCCCCTGCTTGTCCCCGTACATGGCTTAACCAAGTTGCCAAGAACCTCTTAAGTTTGGCGGCCTTTTTATGCTTGTATTTTGGCTCAACAATCTTATTCATTAGAGCAAGGTTTCCATCTTTGCAAAAATATCGTTAATGAAGGTTGGCAACCAGCCTGTTAACAAGCCATGTATAGCTACAAGGACAACTGCAATTATAGCCATCCAACCGAGGGAGCCCATAATCTCTCCTCTCTCATCTTGGATAAACCTTTGGCCCTTCTGTTTGATTTGTATTGTCAGATTATGAACCGTAGTCTGCAATTTCTGTCTCATTAATTTTCCTCCTTATTTAAAAAATCTCGGTGATTTGCGAAAATATCTCCCAGCCTTTGAGAGATAAGGCCCCCACCGCAAGGGCCATTAGAATCATATATAGTTGATAAGCTTTCTCCGGTTTGGATTTCGTCAATTCCTCAATAGCTACTCTCCTCACCTCCATAATATCCTGTTCGATGGTTTGAAAATAACTTTCTGCCGATTCATAGCCATATTCCAAAGCAATCTTCACAGCAGACGTAAATTTAGTAACTACCGGCATTTTGAAAGAATCGGCGAAAATATCTAAAGCCTGAGTTGGTCTCATACACTGCAGGTCATTAATTAGTTTATCGATCATCCCTCTCATTTTAGGTCCAGAAGTATCTCGTGCCTGAATAAAAGCCGACAGATAATCGCGCCCGCTGGCAAAGCTTATGCGCAGCTTATCAATTAAGTCAGGCAGGTCCCGGATAATTTCCCGTTGCCATTTTTCATATTCTCCTTTATGCTTGCGATATCTCTGGATAACCAGGAAGACTACTGCCACTGGATATAAAGCCAGATACCCATAAAATTTGGTGAGAAAAGGAACGATGAATATCGGCAAGGCCCCGATTAAGCCCTGAGCAAGAAAACGAGCTAAATCCCGTTCCGGCCTAGTTTTAATCCCCATCAAGCTGTTCATATTTCTCAGTTCACGCAAAAATAGCTGTTCCAAGTCAAATACTTCCTGCAGACGGGGCAATAAATCAATAATTAATTGGACGATTTTTGGCTCCCGACTCTTTTCCAGCTCCCATTCTGTTAAGACGACTTCTTTTACTCTGAGCATAGCCTTCACAGTTGATCTATGGGGAAAAAGCATTAGCTTTACCAGGCCTGCTCCACCAATAGCAACTGCAAAGGGAAAAAGATAGGACCAGATCACAATCATATGACCGTACCACTCCTTATATTTCAAAGTTCATCTAGATTAAGACTCAGATATTCTTCACCTTTAATGACTACATAGAGTGAACCTATAACAAAAAGTAGCAGCAAAATTTTACCCGGCATAGTCTCTAAGTAAATGTTCTTTACTCCCGTATTAACAAAGGACAGAATAAAAGGGAAGAACCAAGCCGTAGCCAGAGAGCTATAAAGGCCTTTCTTTTTAGCTTTACTTTGTTCCTTAACTTTTTCGACGGCCCGAAGATCAAATTCAATAGCTTCAATAGCCTTGTTCAAGGCTCTTAAAGCCTCTACCGTAAACCCTTCATAGTGGGCTTGAATCAGATATTCTACTACCACATCAAACTTCCGCAAGGACACTTTCCTTTTCATGATCAATAAAGCATCCTGTACACTGCCTCCTATGGCTACATCCTTTAAATACCCCTCAAATAAGTCCTTAACTCTCCGTTCCGTTATATCTTTCACTGTCTGCTCAATGACCTTAGTAATGTTTTGCTGGTCCGGCAGTCTAGACATAATCATCCGCAGCGGATCTATTAATTTAGACAAAAGATTTATTCTATTAATCTGTCTTTTCTTTTCAATTAATAGTTTGGGGAGCTGTAGGCCTGCTGCCACACCGACAACCACCACTAGCGGATTGCGCATTAATATGGCTAACAATAGACCTACCAACAAAGTTATTAAGACAAGAACCAATAATTCTTTACGACTTAGATGCCAACCAATAGCCTCAGCCTGCCTTTGATATTTTTCTAAATGTAGTCGCACAAAAAGGTCTACTTTTAACCTCTTACTAGCTCTAGCCTGTTGCCAACTTCTCGGAGCAAAGGCCCAGACCAAAAGCAAAAAGAACAAGGCAAATAATAAGGCTACGATAAAGGAAATGATCATCCAGAGACCTCCTCTTCCTCCGGCACAGTCAGCCATCTCTCAATTCTCTCCTGGGCTACCATGTTTACCTGTAGCTTACTGGCCAGCTCGTTAGATATACGGCCTACCCTTTGGTGATAGCCTTGGACATAGCCATCGGCATCTACCCCCGTCTGTTTGAAGGTAAAAATCGTATTACACAGCGGATGTTTAGCCCCGTCATAGCCGACTAGTTCCACAACCTCTGTAATCACTCGGCTTTTTTTGATCTTCTGTTGGAAGATGATTAAATCCAAGGTATCAGCCAACTGGGCAGCAATGGCCTCATCGTTGTAGCCGTCACCTGCCAACTGGACAATGCGGGTAGCTGCATTTCTGGCTGAACTAGCATGCAGCGTGACATAACAGTTATGCCCTGTGTTCATGGCCTCGTGGGTCTGCCGGGCGGCCTCTCCGTCACGGACTTCGCCGACAATAATCTTCCAGGGCCTCATTCTTAAGGACACTTTCGTTAATTTAGCAATATCGTAGCGTTTCTCCGGATTCTCATGGTGCTTAGTTTGTAAAGCCACAATATTGCGGTAATTGCGATAAGTCTTTTTGCGGCGCAGCATCATTTCCGGACTATCTTCTATCGTAATTATGCGAGTATTCTCTTCAAAATAGAGTGGGAAAGAAATTAGGGTAGTAGTTTTCCCAGAGTTAGTCGCCCCGGCAATAATTATGTTGGCACAGGGGACAAGATCCCGAAAAAACTCGTCTATCTCAGGACTAATAGTTCCTCCTTGGATTAACTCCTCGGTAGATAATGTATCCTCAGAGAATTTGCGGATTGAAACACAGGTGCTTTCCGTGGCAATACCGCCCCGATCTGCTTTTAATACGGCACAGATTCGATAATTATCGAAGAGACTATCGATATGAGGTTCATTTGCAGTCAGGGTTTTTCCTAAGGGAATGAGCATTTTGTTAATAATGTTATAAAGGTGGTCCTCATCCTTAAAAGCCAAATCCGGTCGGTATTCCTCTTCCCCATTGCGTTCAATATAAACATCCCGCGGAGTATTAACATCAATATTAGTAACTGCAGGGTCATCTAAGGCCTGTTGAATCGGTCCATAGTATAAGATTTCCTGTTGGACTGATTTGATCACACTGTCCAGATCAATACCTCCGATATGGAGTTTCTGTCTCTGGGTTATGTAATCACGAATAATATTTTGCAATTCTCCACGGATAACTGGATCGATAACCGACCGAGCAAAAGCATGAGAATGTTCATCCCGCAGATAAGCACGCACTTGATTAGCTACATCATGCAACCTTTCTGTGGCAGATATATTGATCTGAGGTATAACTTCTACTTTATTGTCGTTTATAAATTCATAGGGATTAAAGTGTCTAACCATTTTGTCCCTCCGCACATAAAGGTATCTCCCTTAAACCAGGCTGATATCGTTCCTTATGTTGCAAAAGATGCTTGATAACCTCAGTCTTTTGTTGGCGGATTATTGTTAAGGTCTCTAAAGTACCGCCTTCATCGTCTATCACGACAGCTAGATCTTTCAGACTTAGAGGATCAATATCCCCTACCAAAAATATCTGACCTGAAGACATCTTGAAAGTCTGCACCAGGTGCTTGATATTAATTATGGTAAAAGCTAAATCAGCCATTTTGGGCACAGTAATAAAAAGATAGTCGGCATTTTTCAAGGCAAAAAAGGTCATCGGCGTTGTAAGCTGGCCCTGGCATTCAAAAAGTATGGTCTGATAGCCTAACTGACGGGCAGTATGAATGAATTTTACTGGGTAATCCATCAAGGTTGAAAGGGAAAGCCTATTAATCAAGGGATAGTCTGGGGTAGCATAAACGCTAGCCACAAGGAGCGCTAGGTTATCTGACTTTTTACAGAGCTGACTTAGAGTTAGGTATCCTGTTTTCTCTAGCTCCTGCAAAGCGTTTTCTACACACCTTTCCCGTTCCATTGTTTCGCTGATAAAGCCTAGGCGCGGAATTCCCTGACAAGGCATTTCAGCAATTGCCACCGTTGTATGGCGGGCTAACTCCTGACCCACCTCTAAACAAAACTCCGACGTATCTGAACCAGTTGGAGACCAAAAAGCAATAACCCTCTCTGGAATAATAAGCCGGCTTTTACTTTTACGAATTAAAAATGTAGACAATTATTCTCACCTCCATAGCTTTGCTTTTAGATTCTGCCAATCTAACCTGGAGCTGTTATCCCCCCTATGGTTGTTAGGCAGTTTAATACCAATGCGTTTAATAATCTCATTTATCAGCTCCTGGGTCTTAGGCTTGATATGACTGTAATTTTTGAAATACAGATAAGCTATAATTTCGCCCGACAAACTTTCTGGGCAGTACAATGGGGTAAAAGAGGTTAATTCCTTCAATTCCTTAGCCAGGTACCCGGTATAGCCTGCAATAACAAGATTGGCTTGGTCTATCTTCTCCTGGGCTGTAGCGGCAATAATGCTACCAGGTAAAAGATTAATTATCTTAAAACGCAGATTAGCCATTTCCTTATAAACCACATCATTTATGGCACTACTACCGTTGCAGAGATATATTAAAAAATGATAGTCTAGCTCAAACATAGTTACTCTGGTAAGCTCCGTAAAGAAATCCCGCCAATTTACCTGTTTCTCCTTCATAGCGATCGGCTTGCCCTCTTGCTCACCATCAGGCAAAAAAGATAAGGATTCCGGGTAATATTTAATATGCTCAAACTTATCAGAGGCATAGGTGTCCTGCAGATACTTTCGGCTATTTAAATAGCAGTTCCGCAGAAATTCCTTATTACCCAATTCGTACATGGCCAGAGTATGGCTGGTGTTAAAATACGGGTGCCTGATAGTCATTGCTGAAGCCAATTGAGGTGTTTGAGAAATAGTCTCCACCAAGGCCACTCTAAACCCCAATTCGGCAAGATTAAGGGCTGTTAATATGGCTAGTCCGGTGTTAGTCTGGGTATCATCAGCAGTGTAAAAAGACAGTACATTAGATTTAATATAATAGGGCCGAAATAGTTTTTCTGTCAGAGTTCCGGTGAATTTGGCTGTTGAATTTTTTAATGTTCGATATTGTTCTTCCCGCATTTTCAGGTATGTCTCTAATTCCTCACGATTTCTGGCGGTATGCAGGAATTGATAGATATCACTCTCGTCAAAATTATCTAGAAACCATATATCATAGATCCTCAACTTGATCAGACCACTCAAGAGCTCTAAATTGCCTAATAAATCTAGGGAGAAAAGGATAACAAACCTAAGCCGTCGCCGAGTCTGTCTAATTTCCCGAAGACTCAATAAGAATTGTTTTACCACTTTGTTACTTGAACTGTTTTCCTGGAAATCGTTAAAATTAATCAATAATATATCTGGTTCTGCCCCTTCTCCGCCTTTTGCCCAGTCAGTTACCTCATCTAAGGAGCGGCTCCAACAGGTGATTAGCCCCTGACGGCTGATCTCCTCGACAACCGGTTGATGCTCTCCACTCATAACCACATGAATTTTGATTGGGTTGTTCATCTTGATTCACCACTCCCCCTTACAACCAACTAAGAAAAAACACCGAATAGCCGGATATATTTACCAATTATTGTATATTATAACACTAGTTTTTGTTAATTTCCAGTTATTGTATATAATATTCTTGCTTTTTTCTACAAATGCTGATTTTATGCGGTTTATGCGATTTTCAGATAGGGGAGTATAGCTGACCAGATAAAAAAGAAATATCCTTGTTGGATACTTCTTTTGCTGGTTCAAAATAAGAACCCCACCCGTCAACGCAATCAAAGATTGCTGACGGGTCCCGGAAACCTTGTTGTATTCAAAAAAATGCAAGCCGGTTCAGGTCCTAGCTTGCATTTTTTTATATTCTCTTTAGCTGTCTAATGGTTTTAGGGTCTTGATCCCAAAGGTTGCAAAGGCAATACCGAACATAATAATTACCGCAATATTTAGCAGGATAACCGAGAAGTCACTACCGACCACTACTTGCTCTATGGCAGCCATCACCCAATGTTGGGGTACAACGTAACCAATTTTATTCAGGATATCCGGCATCATGGATGCAGGTATAAAGCAGCCGCCTAAGATACAAGTGGGTACGATTACTGTGGCGATAATATTAGTAGGACTGATCTTAGGCCCAATAATACCTGAAATGCCAATTCCTAAACCAATTGTAGCCAGTAGGAAACAGAAGAAGACTAAGAATAGCTGCCAAAACTGGGCTCCCCAAGTTAAACCTAAAACACTACGTAACACAAGGACAAGGGGTATTAGTTGGATAAGCCCTAAGCATAAACTTCCTAACAGGTTTCCGACCACTATCTCCCACTCATGGATCGGAGCAACTGACATCCTGGCTAAGACCAGATTTTTACGGTCTTCCATAATTGTTCCGATAACCAGAAAAATAAGTGTCATGATAAACATAATGGTAAAGCCAATAGCTGAAGAAATTTCACCAAATTGCCTTCCATTGTCCTGGCCCGGCATCTGATAATCTACAGAAAGAGGTGGAGCCGTTGTGTCCGCCAGCATGACCTCCAAAGCTTGCTGAGGACTGATATCTTGCTGAAGGGCAGCATTGTTTGCAAGTTCTGCAGCTGCATAGATATTAAGCAAGGCTTCGTTAGTCAACTGAGACAAGCTACTGGTAAATAGCTGAATCTCTTCTCCGAACAGTCGCACTTCAGCTTTTTGCCCTTGCAGGGCCTTGCTACTGAGTTGTTCAGGAAGCAAGATAACCATTTTTACTTCCTGAGCTAGTAAAGCTTCTTGGTAAGTATCCGTTGTCAACGGCATAAACTTGAAATCCTGTTGTCGGTCTAACATTTCAACAAATTTTTGGGCTGCTATATCCTCATCTTGCATCACAAGACCTACAGAAATTATTGTGTCGGCCACCTGGTTCACCTGGAATGTCAAAAGCAGCACTCCGAGGATAGGCAGAATTAAAAGTAAAGCCAATTCTTTTTTATTGCGCAGAGACCTAAGGATAATATTTTGGGCTATCAACAGACTATTCATGTGCCATCCTCCTATTAATTAGGCTTATTCCAAGGAGCCAGAGAAATATGGCCAGACCTAAGAGGATTACGAGATTCTGACCAATTCCGTCCAGTGAAGCTCCTTTCATTAATCTCTTTAAGGAATCAAAGGCCCATTTATTGATCGTTAACTTAGCTAGGTTTTCCGAAAAGATAAAACTAGTAAATCCTCCACTGAGAAAAGTCATTAACCAGACAATGATTATCCCTGCTGAATTTACGGCCTTAGCAGATGGAACTATACTTGCCAATACAATAGCTAAGGCTGAGGAGATCAGAATTACCAGGAGTACTGTCAGGCCTAGGCCTAATAAGTTCTCTCCCCAATTAATATCAAAGAGAAATCTAGTCGCCAGTATTATGGCTAAAGCCTGAACTACAGCTACAAGGCCGTTCCCTAAGATTTTACCTAAGAGATACTGGCTACTTTTCACGGGGTAGGCGTGGATACGTTGATAGGTTCCGTCAGATATTTCATTAATAATTCTGGAGCCCATTCCTGTACCGGAAACTAAAAGGAAGAAGATTAAAAAACTAGCAGAGAAAAATTGAAAGCTAGAGAGCTCTTGCCCATTTTCACTGACTTCATTAGTAACCCTAACAAAATCCGTTCCATAGCGATTAGTTACATTATCAAAAGTATCAATTACTGTACTAGCTTCAATAGCCGGCATTAATTCTAAATACTTTTGGGTTAAAGCAACCTGGCTATTATATCTACTGGCAAAGGCTCCTATCAGAGAATTAACCAAGTTCTCTTTAAATACATCTCTACCTGTGCCAAAAACCTCAATACTTCCTTGTTCACCCTTTAATAATTTTTCCGTCAGTTCCTCCGGTACAATGATAGCCACCGGATACTTTTTTCTATTAACTAAATCGTGAGGGTCCTGCCCTGTTCCATCAATAAGCTCCAGATACTTGCTGCCTTCATTCTGCAGAAAACTATCAAAGGCGCGACCGATTTGGCCTTGATCTTGGTTAATGTAAATCACCGGAAACCTTTCTATAGCATTGTTCCCTGAAAAAATAGGTCCCAAGGCAAAACCCATCAAGCCAATCATAATAGGTGGCAGAAATAATAAGAGCAGGAGATCTAGCTTGCTGCGCCAGAATAGTCTTAGTTCATTAAGTGTGAAAGCCAAGATTTTCATTTAAATACCCTCCTAATCTCTTAACCTTTTGCCCGTTAAAGACAAGAATACTGTCTCCAAATCAGGTTCCATTAGATTCACGCCTTTAATTCTCACTCCGTGTTGAGCCAGAAAAACCATTACGTCCTGTAAGACTTTTTGAGCCGATGTCACGATTATTTCTAAGGTATTACCAGTCAGATGAGCATCTTTGACTCCACGAATGTCTTTCAGTTGGGCTAAAGTATTGTAATCGTAGTCCAAAACCTCAATGAGTAGTTTTTCTTCTTCAGCCACAAGGCTTTTTAGTTCTTCCTTACTACCGCAAGCTATCAGTCTTCCCTGATCGATAATGGCGATGCGAGAGCAAACCGCTTCTACCTCTTCCATGTAATGACTGGTATAGATGATAGTTGATCCTCTTTTATTTAGTAGTCTAACCGTTTCGAGAATATGGTTACGGGATTGGGGATCAATACCTACCGTAGGTTCATCCATAATTATTAAACGGGGTTGGTGGACGATGGCACAAGCAATATTCAATCGCCGCTTCATACCACCGGAAAAATTTTTCGCCAAGCCTTTGCTATGTTCTGCAAGTCCTACAAATTCCAGGGCCTCCTGGACTTTATTCTTGAGTTGTTCCCCTTTTAGTCCGGCCAATTTCCCGAAGAACTCCACATTTTCTCGGGCTTTTAGGGTAGGAAAAAGAGCAATCTCTTGGGGAACAAGGCCTAACCTCTCCTTTACTTTTAAAGGTTCATTCTTAATAATAAGTCCATCAATAAGTATTTCACCTTGGGTTGGTTTCACCAGTCCACAAATCGCGTTAATTGTGGTACTTTTGCCTGCACCGTTGGGACCGAGAAAGCCAAAAATTTCTCCCTCCGCTATATCTAAGCTGAGATTATCAACGGCTATCACTTGGTTATATCTTTTGACCAGATTATTGATTTTTACTAATGACATCTTCATCCCTCACTTAATGTTGATTTCATCTTTATGATATACCGACAACTTCTATCTGCCATGTGCCTTAAGTCCTTGATTAAAAGTACTAAAGTACTTTTTTCAAAATCATCTGGGGGATACCGCACAGGGATGGGAGTACAGGGTAATGATTTTCTTTTGTCATAATAAGAACCCCACCCGTCAACGCAATCGAAGATTGCTGACGGGGCCCGGGAACCTTGTTGTTTCCACAATGAAAAATAACAAGAACCGGGAGTACATTTGACGAGACTGATGAAAATGTCTTAACGAAGTACCGTTAGAAACCAGTTAGCCCGGCACAGGACGTGCCGGACAGGGAGAACTGAGCCAAGGATGGCGAATTTCGACCGGTATTCTTTTTTACGGTTTGAGTTTAGACATTTCTAGGCGAGGAATTGGTACTCCTGTTCTTGTTATTCTTCATAAAACTATTGATTTACAGTTACAATATAATTTCCCCCGTCCCAGTCTACCTGAGCTCCTAGGTATTCGCCTACATAACGTAAGGGAATCATTGTCCGGCTTTTCTTAATCACCGGCGTAGTATCCATAGTCTGCAGCCAGTCATTGACCTGAGCAGTATTTTTATCAATTGTGAATATTACTGTCCTACCATTTTTACTTACTGTAACTTTTCTGGTAGGCTCATGCCAGTCGACCTGAGCTCCCAATGCTTCTCCAATAGCACGCAAAGGAACCATGGTCCTATCTTGGCTATCAATATAAGGTGCAGAATCAAAATCTATAGTTCTGCCATTAATAATTACCTTAATATCCACAAAGGGTACATCATCGTAAATCAAATACTTTTCCCGCTGGGCTTTGAATTGGTTCAAGCCCGGCAAATAATTCATATAAATACTCCAGGGAGTAAGCTTTTGCTCTAGCCACTGCCCCATTTTATTTGTACCCATAATTTTGTCGAACATTACCATATTCTTCGTTGTACTCTTGGGAACTTTAAAATTACTTAAAATCCTAGCATAAGCCAAGGCATAGATGCCGGTCCGGGCAGGGTTGAAGGTATGATAATTAGTTATCTGTAGCTTTACCCCTCCAGCGCTGCCTTTGTATTCAGGAATAAAGCGAACACCGGGCAATCCTGCGTTATTCATTAGCTCGGCAAATCTTGCAGCATTAATATTTTTCCCGCCAATCCAGCGGAATTTTTCAGCCTGGTAAACGCCAGTTCCTTCACCTAAGCCTGTAGCCGGATAGCCGAATACTGCTTCTAAATCAGGTATAT
>JAPXME010000043.1:0-680 GCA_033809185.1 Clostridiaceae bacterium | reverse complement strand
ATTCGGTGATGTAGGTACCCAATTTAAACCGGTATCCTGAAAAATCATAGAACGAGTATAGCCCTGCATAGGGATTACCTTGAGATTAGCTCCAATCTCCCGGTTAAAATAAAGGGCTAATTCACCAATAGTCATACCATGAGTCATCGGTAGCTTGTCTACTCCTACAAAGGTTTCGTAAGGGTCCTCCAAGACAGGTCCGTCCACGATAACTCCGCCTAAGGGGTTGGGCCGATCCAGCACCACAAAGAGCTTACCGTTTTCTTTAGCAGCCTGCATGGCATAATTCATGGTAGAAATGTACGTATAGGAACGTGCCCCGATATCCTGCAGATCAAAAAGCAACACATCAATATTACTTAGCATATAATCTGCCGGCTTACGACTAGCACCATATAAACTATAAATAGGAATACCCAAGGTTGGATGGGTAGTAGAGGCTACATACTCTCCGGCCTTAGCTTTCCCATCAATACCGTGCTCTGGAGCATAGAGAGCCGTAAGTTGAAAGTCATCGGCGGCAGCCAATATATCAATCAGGCTTTGACCTTTACTGTTGACGCCACTTTGGTTGGTAATAAGACCAACCCTTTTACCCCTAATAATCTCCCTGTATCTTTCCAGCAGCATTTCATTCCCTAGCTTAATAGTCGGCGTCTTAGCCGCTACTGGAGCTGTCT
>JAPXME010000042.1:0-11733 GCA_033809185.1 Clostridiaceae bacterium | reverse complement strand
GGAGTACACAGGGTGCAAAGAGTACCAGAAACTGAGTCTGGCGGCCGGATTCACACCTCGGCGGCTACGGTAGCGGTCTTGCCGGAAGCAGAAGAAGTCGATGTAGAGATTAACCCTAATGATCTGAGAATAGATCTCTTTTGCTCCAGTGGGCCAGGCGGCCAATCAGTTAATACAACTCAATCGGCTGTAAGGATTACTCATATCCCCACTGGCTTAGTAGTATCTTGTCAGGATGAAAAATCCCAGTTGAAAAATAGAGATAAAGCTATGAAGGTGCTCAGAGCACGCTTGTTAGAAAAAGCCGAAGAAGAGCAGGCTAGGGAAATGGGCAGCGCCCGAAAAAGCATGGTTGGTAGCGGAGATAGGAGCGAACGGATCAGAACCTATAATTTCCCTCAAGGGCGGGTTACTGATCACCGTATAGGCTTGACCTCCTACCGTTTAGAAGAGGTGCTCCAAGGTGATCTAGACGAATTTATTGATGCCCTGATTACCTCAGACCAAGCTGAGAAGTTGAAATCCCAAGAATAATCAAAGAATAAGCTGACAGAAAGAAGACGCCTGAATGTATTAAGGCGTCTTTTCTAAAGTAGCTGTTCTTATTATTTTCTTATTGTGAATATAACAAGGTTCCCGGGGACCCGTCAGCAATCTCTGATTGTGTTGATGGGTGGGGTTCTTATTATTAATTTATGTATGTTAGGTGTGACACAACAGAAGGGTCTCTTCTACTTTGTGTTGTAAGAGGTGAGATTGATGTTGAAGGCAAATGAAAACTGGACCGGGCGGGAAGCTTTTCGTTGGGGAATATCCCAACTGCTAAAGGCTGGACATTCTTCAGAGGAAGCCCGTCTTGAGGCACGTTTTTTATTAGAGAAGGCTTGGCGGAAAGCTGGAGTACAGTTTGCCATTTCATTGAATGAAGAATTGGATTCTCAAAGTCTAGAACTGTATCTCTTCCATCTTGGACGCCGTGTTCAAGGGGAACCCCTGGAATATATCCTTGGTCAGCAGGAGTTTTTAGACCTATCTTTCTTAGTAAATCAAGACGTACTGATTCCTCGCCGGGATACAGAGGTGCTGGTTAAGGCTGCTCTAGAATTTGCCGGCCAGTTAGCTAATCCACAAATTTTGGAACTATGCACCGGCAGTGGCGTAATCGCAGTCAGTTTGGCCTATTATTTGCCTACGGCCCTTGTAACAGCAGTGGATATTTCAGCTCCTGCCCTTGAGGTGGCTAAAGCTAACTCTGTAAAATATGGCGTCAACGGTCGGGTTAGTTTTTATCAGGGTGATTTATTTGAACCCCTGGTGGAAGGTTTTAAATACGACCTGTTAGTAGCCAATCCACCCTACATAAGTGAGGCAGAGTATGAGACCTTGCCGGCAGATGTCAAAAAAGAACCAGCTCTGGCTCTGTTGGCTGGAAGTGACGGGCTGGACTATTACCGCCGTATTGCTTCTCGGGCAGCACAATTTCTCCTCCGGGAAGGAAAGCTGTTTTTAGAGATCGGTTGGCAACAAGGGGAAGAAGTAAGCCAAATTCTAAAAGAAGCAGGCTTTGATGAGATTACGGTGATAGCAGATCAAGCAGGGCGGGACAGAGTGATATGTGCTTCTGTCGGACTTTTGTGAGGCTAAAATATTTTATGTTATACTGATATGGATTATTAATTCATGTATTATTATCTCCTACGATTGATCAGAGGAAGAAGTTGAGAAGGTTGCAAACTCGATACTGGCAAGTAGATCCGACTAATATTGATATGAAAATAATTCGTCAAGCAGCCCAATTAATCAGGGAGGGTCAAACGGTAGCCTTCCCTACAGAAACTGTCTATGGACTAGGTGCTGACGGACTAAACCCAGAAGGGGTACGGCGAATATTTCAAGCCAAAGGACGACCTATGGATAACCCCTTAATTCTCCATGTGGCGGATCCACAGGATATTCACAAATTAGTGGCAACAATACCGGCTCAGGCAGAGATTTTGATCAAAACATTCTGGCCTGGACCTTTAACTTTAATTATGCCTGCAGCTCCAGGGATCCCTAATGAGGTAACAGCAGGGTTGAAAACTGTAGGTATAAGAATGCCTGCCCATCATGTGGCTCTGGCCCTTATTAAGGAGGCTGGAGTACCTCTTGCCGCTCCTAGTGCCAATAGGTCGGGATACCCTAGCCCTACTGCGGCTAGCCATGTCTTAGCAGATTTAGAGGGTAAGATCGGAGCTGTCTTAGATGGCGGTGTAACCGGCCTAGGCTTAGAATCCACTGTTTTGGATCTGACGGAGAAGACACCGACCATTCTAAGACCGGGAGGAATAACCCAAGAACAGTTAACGGCTGTCTTGGGTGAGGTTTTACAGGATCCTGGCCTGGAGAATAAGGAACTTAAGCCTAAATCTCCAGGTATGAAATATACTCATTATGCACCACGGGCTGATGTGTTTGTGTTGCTTGGGGAGCCTCAATCTGTGGCGGCTAAGGCCCAAGCCATTTTACAGGAAAATCGGCAGAACAAAATTCCTACGGCCCTTCTCCTTAGCTCCGAGACCTGGCCCTTCGTAGATAAGAAAGACGCAGTTTATGCTCGGGAAATGGGCAGTCATAAGGCACCTGAGGAAATTGCCCACAAGCTTTACCATGAATTGCGGATGTGTGATCAGGCAGGGAGTAAGGTAATTCTGGTTGAAGGATACAGCTCAGAAGGAATAGGTACTGCCATAATGAATAGACTTTTGAAGTCAGCAGGATATAGGGTGATTAACTAGCTGCCATGTCTATCTGACTTATTGCGGAGGAATAGATGATTTTACTATCAATTTTACCGATCGCTGTAGCCTTGGGTGTTGATGCAATGTCTTTAGCAATTAGTATTGGTTTAGCCGGTATCAGACGGCGACAATTTTTTCTTGTTACTGCTATAGTGACAGTCTTTCATATCCTGATGCCTCTCTTTGGCGTCAGTTTAGGGAGATATCTAGGCAGACATACTGGTCCTTTGGCCGGTGTAATTGGTGCCTTGGTGCTGATTGCTATAGGATTAAGCTCCATTTGGAGCAGCATCAGAGAATTACAGGGTGCTCAGCAAGAGGATAAAGCCCGGGATAAATGGCTACTCACTCTTACTAGTCCGGTTAGCCTAATCCTGCTAGCTGTAAGTGTAAGCTTAGATGCCTTAACTGTAGGATTCGGCCTAGGTACTCTGAAGGCTGATCTAGTCTTAACAGTGATTACCATTGGCCTTGTTGCAGGAATAATGACTGCTGCCGGTCTGTTTTTTGGTCGCAGGCTTAACCATAAGTTTGGTGAAAAGGCAGAGATAGTGGCCGGGCTAATCTTAGTTGCCGTCGGCATCAGATTTTTGATCTGACTAGTGACTTGCAGATTTATAGCAATTTGTAGAACTCTAGTTTATTTGCAGATCTCTACCAGCATAAGGGGGGGAATTCATGAAAAAGGAGTCAATGATTTTATTTGTCTGCACTGGGAATACCTGCCGCAGTTATATGGCTGAAACTATAGCCAGAGCATATATAGAGTCCTTAGCCTCTGTCCCCAATATAAAAATTTCCTCTGCCGGCACCGGTTGTTATCCCGGAGAGCCTGCCAGCACCCATGCACGCCAAGTAATGGCCGAAAGGGGTTATGCTAATGAGGAACATCAGGCCAGCCCCTTGACTGTAGAGGCTATCAAGGAGGCTGATCTGATTTTAACTATGACCCGGCTCCATCGGGAATATGTCATAAGATTAGTACCAGAAGCTGAAGGAAAGGTTTTTTTGTTGACAGAATATGCTATGCTGCCAGTTACTGAAGGGATAACCGGCAAAGATACAGAACAAAGTGAAAAAGTAACGGAAAAAGCCGGAAAGCAAAGTGGAAAAGCAGCAGAGCAAGGGGTAGAACAAGGTACAGCAATAATCACGGAAATTACTGATCCTTTCGGCGGCGATATAGATGTATACCGGGCATGTGCCGGGCAATTGGCGGACTTGATTCCTCGGGTTATAGACAAGTACTTGTCGGAGGGAAAATAATATTATATATTTATCTGAGGAGTGAACATAATGAAAATAGCAATCGGCTCAGATCATGGAGGATATATCCTCAAAGAAGAAATAAAAAAGTGGCTTAGTGATAATGGCTATGAATATGAGGATTTTGGTACTCATAGTACTGATTCCTGTGACTACCCTGATATAGCTAGGGCTGTGGCACGAGCAGTAGCTGCAGAGCCTGGTAGACTGGGGATAATTGTTTGCGGCACAGGTATCGGTGTAAGTATTGTAGCCAATAAAGTAAAGGGCATTAGAGCGGCCCTTTGCAATGATACCTTTTCAGCCCGGGCTTCCAGAGAGCATAATAACGCGAATATCCTTACTTTAGGAGAGCGGGTTATTGGCCGCGGTTTAGCCTTAGATATCGTAAAAGTATGGCTGACTAGTGAGTTTGCCGGCGGACGGCATCAGACAAGAGTTGATAAGATTAGTGCCTTAGAAAAGGAAAGGAACTAAAATGGATTACACTCAGATTACAAAGGATATTCACCAAGCCTTAGAGGAGTTGCTGGAGCTAGCAGCTCTAAAAGAAGGGCAGATCCTGGTGGTTGGCTGCAGCACCAGTGAAGTCAGTGGTCATAAAATTGGGACAAGCTATAGCCTGGAAGTGGCAGAGGCTTTGTTGAAAGGGATCTTGCCTCAGCTTCAAAAGGCCAGAATCTTTTTAGCAGTTCAATGCTGTGAACACTTGAACCGGGCCTTGGTGGTAGAAAGAGCCTGTCAAGAGCGTTATGGGCTGGAAGAGGTCAGCGTATATCCCATCCAAGAAGCTGGGGGCAGTATGGCTTATCAGGCTATGCAGATTTTGACCGATCCGGTGGTAGTGGAAAAAATCCAAGCTCATGCCGGCATGGATATAGGTGATACCTTTATAGGAATGCATTTAAAACCAGTAGTAGTCCCCGTAAGGGTTAGTATAAAATCAATAGGTGCGGCTCACTTGACCATGGCCAGAACCAGGCCAAAGCTAATCGGTGGAGAGAGAGCCAGCTATCAATGTCAATAGGAGGAGAAAGCATGGATTATACCCAAGAACTAATTACCCCGGTGGATCCGGAACTAGCCAAATATATCGGTGAAGAAGAAGAACGTCAACGCAGTAAGATTGAATTAATCGCCTCAGAGAATTTTGTGAGCAGAGCAGTAATGGCTGCACAAGGCTCAGTATTAACCAACAAATATGCCGAAGGCTATCCAGGCAAAAGATATTACGGTGGCTGTGAATTTGTCGATAAAGTAGAAAACCTGGCTAGAGAACGAGCCAAGGCTCTTTTTGGCGCAGAACACGCCAATGTTCAACCCCATTCTGGAGCTCAGGCTAATACTGCTGTATATTTCGCCTTTTTAAAACCGGGAGACACTATCTTGGGTATGAACCTTAGTCATGGCGGACATTTGACCCATGGCAGCCCGGTCAATATCTCTGGGGGATATTTTAATATTGTAGACTACGGAGTAGACGAAAAAACCGAATTAATCGACTATGATCGTGTGGCTGAAATCGCTAGGGAAAGTAAGCCGAAGATGATTGTCTGCGGAGCCAGTGCTTATCCACGGATCATTGATTTTGCCCGTTTTGCTGAGATTGCCAAAGAAGTTGGGGCTATGTTGATGGTAGATATGGCTCATATCGCCGGTTTAGTGGCAGCTGGCTTACATCCTAGTCCTGTACCTCATGCTGATATCGTTACCACTACTACCCACAAGACCTTACGGGGTCCTCGGGGCGGTATGATCTTGTGCAAGGAAGAATACGCTAAAGCTATTGATAAGGCGGTTTTCCCAGGTATTCAAGGTGGTCCCTTGATGCATGTCATCGCGGCTAAGGCCGTGGCCTTCAAAGAAGCCTTAGAACCAGAATTCAAAGCATACCAACAACAGATTCTGAAAAATGCTGCAGCATTGGCTAAAGATCTGACCAACCGTGGTTTTAGATTGGTTTCTGGCGGAACAGATAACCACTTGATGCTGATTGACTTAAGGAATAAAAACTTGACCGGTAAGGACGCCGAAAAATATCTAGACGATGCAGGTGTAACAGTTAATAAGAATACAATACCTTTTGATCCCCAAAGTCCATTTGTAACAAGTGGCTTAAGGATTGGAACTCCGGCTGTTACTACTAGAGGAATGACTGAAACTGAAATGGCTAAAATTGCGGAAATCATCGACCTTGTTCTCAGTCATTCTCAGGACGATTCCAAACTTGAACAGGCAAGGCAACTTGTTCAACAATTGACAGCGGCCTTCCCTTTAGTTGCTCACTGTAAGTTTTAAATTTTTTGAGTAAGAGACTTCCGAGGAAGGATTTTTAATAAAGGGATTTTTGACAGAAAGGGAAGGATTACGATGGGGAAACTAACAGTTCTAGATCATCCTATGGTAAAACATAAATTAACTCACATCAGAGATATTAATACCAATCCCAGGGACTTTAGGGATCTGGTAGAAGAGGTTACTATTCTGATGGCCTACGAGGCCACTAAGGATCTGCCTTTGAAGGATGTTGAAATCGAAACACCAGTAAGTGCCGCTAAAACCCAGGTTATTGCCGGTAAAAAATTAGTGCTTGTTCCGATACTCCGGGCCGGACTAGGTATGCTAAATGGAATGCTGAAGGTTATTCCTCAAGCCAAGGTAGGGCATATAGGTTTATATCGGGATCATGAAACCTTGCAGCCCATAGAATATTACTGTAATATGCCATCTAATCTGGCTAACCGGGAGTTAATGCTATTAGATCCTATGTTGGCCACAGGTGGCTCTGCCGTAGCTGCTATTAGTCTGCTCAAAAAACGGGGAGCACCGAAAATTAAGTTATTGTGTATTATTGCTGCTCCCGAAGGAATTAAAGCTGTTCAAGAAGCTCATCCCGATGTGGATATTTTCGTCGCCACTGTGGACAGCCATCTCAACGATAAAGGCTATATTGTACCTGGCTTGGGAGATGCAGGGGATCGCTTATATGGCACCCTCTAATAGCTTAATCAGTACTAATTCGCCTACGATATAAGCCGCCCAATGAGGGCAAGGAATTGCTGGTGAGCTTATGCCGTTATTGTAAACACAATAGGTTCTCGGGGCCCGTCAGCAATCAATGATTGCGTTGATGGGTGGGGTTCTTATTATAGGGAGAGATTGGGAGAGATTGAAGATGCGGCCTTCTTGGGACGAATATTTTATGGAAATAACCAGCGTAGTTGCCCAGCGCTCTACTTGTTTAAGGCGTAAGGTTGGAGCCTTGCTAGTCAAGGATAAACATATCCTAGCCAGTGGTTATAACGGTGCGCCCAGTGGGTTGGCTCATTGCGATAAAGTCGGCTGTCTGCGCGATCAAATGGGCATTCCTTCTGGGGAACGCCATGAATTATGTCGTGGTTTACACGCAGAACAAAATGCGATTATTCAAAGCGCCATTCATGGGATAAGTATTGCTGGGGCGACTATTTACTCAACTACCCAGCCATGCGTTCTTTGCAGTAAGATGCTAATTAATGCAAAAATAGAAAGGATCGTATATCAGGGTGATTATCCTGATGACTTATCCCTGACTTTATTAAAAGAAGCTGGAATTGAATTAGTAAAATTTGCATAAATCTCTCAGTTCAGAAGATAGTAGGCTATAAAGGAGAATGAAGAGAAATGCAACAAAAAATTATTGCTTTGCCTAAGCTGAACGGTCTATCCCCCACTATGGAATCTACAGCACTAAAGCTGATGGAAGAAGCGGGGGAGTTAGCCCAGGCTATCGGTAAGTTTCGTGGCCTAAACGGAGAACCTGTTCGGCAAGAGGAAGAACAGGTTATTCGTCGTATTACTGAGGAGCTTCTTGATGTTGCTCAGACTGCCGTATCCATGATGTTTGTCCTAGAAGAACTGTACCAAGTGAACATTGACGAAGCCTTGGATAAGCATATTGAAAAGCTAAGAGGGAAAGGATACATAAAGTAGTGGCACTTATCTCCCACCAATAGCGGCGGGAGTATTAGTAAGGCCGCTGAGATAAACTCAGGTCAAGAGGAGTAGATAATACTTGATATGAATACTAAAAAGAAAAAAGTGCTATCAATCTTCGGGACCAGGCCAGAGGCTATCAAAATGGCTCCGTTGGTTAATGCCCTTCAAGGAACAGAACAAATAATTTGTAAAGTTGCTGTAACAGCCCAGCATCGTGAGATGTTGGATCAAGTGTTACAGCTCTTTGCCATACAGCCAGATTATGATCTGCAAATAATGCGGCCTGGACAGAACCTGTATGATATTACCAGCCGAGCTTTATTAGGCTTGAAAGAAGTATTGGAACAGGAAAAACCTGATATGGTGCTAGTTCATGGTGACACCTCTACTACCTTCGTGGGGGCTTTGGCTGCTTATTATCAGCAAATCCCCATAGGTCATGTGGAAGCTGGTTTACGCTCTGGAGATAAGTATTCACCTTTTCCGGAGGAAATGAACCGGCGCTTGGCCGGGTCGCTGGCTGATGTCCATTTCTCCCCCACAGAGACGGCGGCTGCCAATCTGTTAAGAGAAGGACATCGACAAGAAGGTATTTTCATCACAGGTAATACGGTTATTGATGCTCTATTGACTACAGTTAAGTCTGATTACAGCTTTACGGATCAGGAATTACAAAAGATAGATTTCACCAATAAAAGAGTGATCCTGGTAACAACTCACCGCCGGGAGAATCTGGGTGAACCTATGCGTCAAATGTACTTGGCTATGGGTGACCTGGTGAGAGAGTTTGACGATCTAGTTCTTGTCTTTCCTGTTCACAAGAACCCTGCTGTCCGAGAAGTTGTTCGTGAAGTTCTCGGTGACTTAGACAGAGTTATTCTAGTTGAACCTTTAGACTATGAACCCTTCGCCAATCTCATGCAACGCTCTTATCTGGTGCTGACAGATTCAGGTGGATTACAGGAGGAAGCCCCTGCTTTGGGCAAACCTGTTCTAGTTTTACGCGATAATACAGAACGGCCAGAGGCAGTATTAGCCGGTACTGTAAAGCTTGTGGGCACAGAGCGGGACAATATATATCAGGCAGCCAAGCTGCTACTAACAGATAAAGAGGCCTATGGGCGAATGGCTCAGGCCGTTAATCCTTATGGAGATGGCCAGGCCAGTCAGCGCATTATTGATGCCCTTTTTTATTACTGGGGCTGGCGTAAGGATAAACCTCAGCCTTTTACGGCGGGATAGACTGGTGGCGTGAGAATTTATATAGTTAATTTTTTGAATTTTTGCAGGAGTTTTTTTAGCAACGGCGAATGAGATATAGTAATTGCAAAGCAATTAACCTAAAACAGATGCGCCGCGGCCCAGGTTTAAGGCTGCGGCGCATCTGTTTTGGATGATGTCTTTGATTAGCAGTTTTCTAAGATGATTTCTGGGCAAGATAACTTGTAAGGGTTATTTACAAAGGTGTGACCGGAGTTTAACTTTATGTTATAATAGCGCAGGAGTTGATAGATAGTACTATATAGATAGTCTCTTATACAGCATTTTATATCGACAGAATATCTTTATGGACTTAATTGGTAGATAAGAAATGTCTTTTATAGCAGGATAATATCCGTCTTCTCCAGAATATTTTTATGAGAAGCAGGAATAGTGTGGAAAGGAGGTAGCCTGGAACAGAATTATGGAACGAATTATAGTAGAAGGCGGCACAAGCTTAAAGGGTAAAATTCAGGTTAGTGGTGCAAAAAATGCAGTATTGCCGATTATTGTAGCTTCACTGCTCTCCGAAGGGCAATGCCTTATCCATGAGGCACCGCATTTAGCTGATGTAAAAACAATCTGTGATGTCCTAGGTGATCTAGGGGCAAAAATCAAAATAGACGGTCATACCTTGGACCTAGATTGTTCTGATATAAGAAAAATTGAAGCCCCTTACGATTATGTAAGAAAAATGAGGGCTTCTGTTCTGGTTATGGGACCTTTGCTTGGGAGACTTGGCAAGGCTAAAGTACCTATGCCAGGTGGTTGTGCTATTGGAACCAGGCCGATTGATCTCCATTTAAAAGGTTTTGAGGCCATGGGGGTTCGATTCGATATAGAACATGGTTGTATTACCGGTGAAGCTCCTAAGTTAACAGGGGCACGGATTTATCTGGATTATCCTAGTGTAGGTGCGACTGAGAATATTATGATGGCTGCCTCCTTGGCCGAAGGTAATACTGTGATTGAGAATGCAGCCGAAGAACCCGAAATCGTCGATTTAGCTAACTTTATAAATAGTATGGGCGGGAAAATCCGCGGAGCTGGTACGAAAGTAATCAAGATTGAAGGAGTTAAGACTCTAGGATCGACTAATCATACTGTTATTCCCGATCGTATTGAGGCAGGAAGCTATATGGTTGCCGCAGCTATTACAGGTGGAGAGCTCCTTTTGGAAAATATTATTGTAGATCACTTGAAGCCTTTGATTGCCAAATTAGAGGAAGCAGGTGTAGAAATAGAGGAGGAAGGAACAGGTCTTAGAGTAAAGGCATCTGGGCCGATAAGGGCTGTAGATGTTAAGACATTACCCTATCCCGGATTTCCTACAGATATGCAAGCACAATTTATGGCCTTGATGACGGTGGCTCAAGGTACCAGTGTTATTACAGAGACAGTTTTTGAAAACAGATTCATGCACGCCGAGGAATTACGGCGCATGGGTGCGGATATCAAAACAGACGGTAGAAGTGCTGTAGTCGAAGGAGTAGCTAAACTAACCGGTGCACCGGTTAAAGCCTCTGATCTGCGGGCCGGCGCCGCCCTTATACTGGCGGGTCTTGTAGCAGAAGGAGAAACAGAAATCACAAACGTTTACCACATTGACAGAGGTTATGATCGTATTGTCGACAAATTAGTGGCGGTAGGAGCCAAAATCCGTCGTGAGGGATAAATTGGGTAATAAGGTTAAAGGAAGATTATATATGTGTCCTCTCATATCTAAATAATTTTATAGTGAGGTAGACGGAAGCGATAAAATAAGACAGGTGGAATATCCATATTGATATCCACCTGTCTTTCCTGTCGTTCACCTTAGTTTGCTTTTTTCAAGAGAGCTACTTCTTGGGTTATTGCAATTTCCGCTAATTGGTAATCTAATCTTTTATTAATTCTAGTAATATCACCTTTGATGTAGTCAATATTTTCGGAAAGTGCTGTCATTTGGGCTGAATGTTCTTCTGTTCTATGCTCCAAGGCAGTTAAGATAGCGTGATGCTCATCAAGCCTGCTCTTAACAATAACCATATCAGTCTTCAACTTAGCCACATCTTTTTTCAGTCCGGTCACGTCAGCCTTCAGCTCAGCGACGTCTTTTTTCAGCCCAGCCATATCACTGCTAAGTGTTTTAATTTCTCCCAAGATGTTATGTAATATCTTTTCCACAACTTCACCTCCCTGAAAATCGAGTTGTGTGTATTAATTATAACAGAAAAAATTAATAAAACTATACATTCCATTTATTCTATCGAGCCACTCTGATGTAATCATCATCGAACATATCACCATAGATGGTGACATACTTTTGACGAACTAAGCATAAATCAGTTTTACCTGCACCTTTAACAGTGACATTAACTAAGTACTTACCGTCAGGAACCTTTAAGTCTACATAGTGCTTCCGTTCATAGATAACTTTCCCACTCTGGAATTTATACCTCTCCCGGGG
>JAPXME010000041.1:0-11772 GCA_033809185.1 Clostridiaceae bacterium | reverse complement strand
GTCTTTTATTTTTGTTTAGTCAGAAGGTTTATCTTAGCGAGAGAAGGGTGATAAAGTGGCCGAAAAAAAATTCACCGGTGTAATTATTTTAATGACCTTGTTAGTTCTATTCGCTTGTGGCGCAGGTATCATCTCTTTTGCAGCTGATGGTGCAATACCACCAACGGTAGCGATAGATATCAATGCGGCCAGTCATTTTGAAGCAAATCTAGATTTTGTTGATCTTGACAATCCCAGCCGTAATACACCTTGGTGTCCTGGCTTAGCCAAGGTTGGTTCAGTGCGTATTATGAACAATAACTTTGATGTAGTGACTATAAGAAATATTGCTGTAGAAATTGCCAATATTAATGATCACTACGAGGCCTTTGTTAATAATATGCACCTCAGAATTACTGATGTTCTCACTGGCAAGACTGTCTACGACAATATATTAGCCGGGATTGCTCATCCAGCAGGTAATAGTGGAACGGGAATAAATCTTGACCAAACCTTGAACAGAGGTGGTCAGACAGAGTTAGAGTTTATTCTCTCGATGAATCCCGAAGCCGGTGACGAAATGCAAGGTTTGACGGCATATCTGGCTTTTCAGCTTAATACAGAGGATACAACTCAATATCCAGATCCACCTCCATATACACCACCATATCCTTTACCTAGTCAGCCACCTGAACCGGCATTTTTGTTGGCCGGAGACAATTGGTATGATGACTGCATTTTAGCTCTAATAGCTAATGGCATAATTATTCCGGACATTGATGGGGAGCTCAGACCTGATGAATATATCACTCGGGCAGAAGTGGCGGTTCATTTAGGAAGGGCCTTAGGACTTGAAGAAGATTTTGGGCCTACCGGTTATTTGGATGAGATTCCCGAACAATATCGTGGCTGGGTTACAGCTACCAGTAAGGCAGGGGTCTATAAGGGATATCCCCTAATTACCGAACGCCTTCCAGGCAGAGTATTCAAAGCTAATAAATTTATTACTAGAGAAGAATTTTGCTGTGTCTTAGTTAGAGCTTATCAGCTAAAGCTAGATGGCGATTTGGAGCTGAGTTTTTCAGATAGTGAGGAGATATCTGCCTGGGCTTTAGCAGATATCAAAGCAGGTGTTCAGGGTGATATCATAGGTGGTTATCCGGACAACACCCTAAAACCACAACAATTTACGTCCCGGGCCGAGGCCTTTGTGCTCATCTGCCGTCTACAAGATTACCATGATGCACATAGTCTTGCAGCAGGAGGTGCTGGGGAATGAGCAGATATAAGTGGCAAGAAAGGAAGAAATGGAGTTTATTAATCAGTCTAATTCTGGTCATTACCCTTGGCCTTACGGGGATCAGCTATGGGTCATGGAATGACACCTTGTCGATGGATGTAGCTGTAGATACAGCGGAATTTGATCCGCAGATAGAGGTATATAAAATCGTCAGAATAAGGGATTACAGTTATTTACCCGACGAAGTTTTTTATCCCTGCATACCTTTGAGACCCGATGCTAATGGTGTGATTAAAGTCAGTGTGGGTCGAAGAACTGAAGACCCTATTCCCTGGTGGTATCCAGCATTGCTTAATGATGAATACAAGATTTATTATCGGGTGATCAATAATTCCACTATTCCGGTTGGTTACAAGGCTGTTTCTCAAAATCTAACTCCAGAACAAGAGAATTATGTAAGTGTTCTACCCACCGATTGGTCATTAGTTGGTGCAAATAGCTCTGATGAGGGCAATTATGTCTCTCTGTTTGTTAAGTACGAACCTATGACAATAAAGATGGGAAAAGTAATTAAACAAGCCTACGATCCTTTCAATGTTGGTCCAACCTGGACCGGAGATATATTTGACTTTTTCAGGCATCTAGATAAAACCTTTGCCAGAGTGCAAGTAAAGCAGTTCAATACAATCCCTCGGGATTCAGGCTGGTCAAAAGATATCGAGATTCGTCTATTGACTAATGATTTCATTCTCTAAAGTTAGTATCGAGTTTATTAGATATAGGAATTAGTCACTTGTGGAGGTGATGTGGTAGATAAAATCTCCATAGTTATTCCTTAATTATCTGGGCTAATTTATTTGTAAGGGTGGTAGGCTCAGAAGCCCGAATAAATATTAATATTGTGAAAGGGGTCAACTAATTTGAAAAAGGCTAAATTTTTAGCTCTGGTGATGGTTTTTGCCATTATGCTGATGGGAGTAGGTTATGCTGCTTGGACTGATAAAGTAACACTGAATACTACTGTATCAACTGGTGTATTTGATGTGGATTTTACCAGTGTAAGTGCTAAAGCCCTTAATGAAGCGGATATCTTCAATATTCCAAGCCAAATCAAGAACTTGCAGTCTAATCTAGATTGTCACGCTGTAGACCATAAAACTAAATCAGATCGTATTATTGTAACTGCTGGCAACCTTTATCCTGGTGCAAGCTTCCAAGTAGATGCCAAGGTAACTAATACAGGTACTATCCCTGCTATTCTGAACAATGTTACTGCTTCTGCCGCAGGGGATGCTTCTTTCCTTGACCTTTTGGAAGTTACTGTTATCTACGATGAAGGCCCTGGTGCTACTTCCAATTTTGAGATTTATTCCGGTTCTGTCAACGGATTGAACGAAGTCTTATTCCCAAGCATACTACTTGATTTAGGAATTACACCTATTGAAAATAATGATACAGATTCGATTATCTTCATCTTCGAATTCCCCTATGATACTCCTGAACAGTATCTTGATTCCGAAGGATATTTCGAAGGATTGACCCAAGAATTTAATATCGACTTTGATTGGATCCAATTCAATGCTTCTTTCGAGGCTGCTTATTAAGGTTAATTTAAAAGAAAATTTAGAGCTTTTGCTTTGATATTTGGGGGTTTTTCTTACCCCCAAATATTCTCTTTTTTGCTGATCTGAGAAAAGTTAATTAGAAGTAAATTACCGGCCAGACGAAAAGTGCTTTTAGGTTAGCTTGAATTTTTGTCTTAAGGGAATATGGTTAGTTTCCCGAATGTTCTGGCTTAGATACTTATAAGCCGTACTTAACAGACGGGGAATTTGTGTCACATTTCTTAAATGGTTATTAAAACGTTAATCTCTTGGCTTTTGAGGGGGCGATAATATTACCAGGAGCCTCGTGACTAATAAAGCAAAAATGAGGGTCGCATTAATAATCCTCTGTCTCATTATGTTCTATCTAATTGAGAATTTATCTTTTTTAAGCGCAGGGTTTATTAAGCCTCCGAGACTATTGCTGCCGGTGCTATGGCTATTATTATCCTGGCTTATATGGTGGTTGCCCCGACCTAGGGCTGAAGGAAGATTACGCCTTAGAACTTTATTGATTTTTTTAGCAGTAGTTAGTGCAGGATTGTTTTTGCTTGCTATGCTTGCTACAGGTTTTATTGAAGGTTTTGGTAAGAGCCCTTATGCCTTCACACCGTTAGCTTTATTAACTAATTTTTTTGTAATCTCAACTACCATCCTCGGTAGAGAATTAGCTCGAGCCTTTATATTAAATAGTCTGGCAACACGACGTTCTCAGATTTTGTTAGTTTTGATTAGTCTGGTCTTTTTATTTGGAGATTTATCTCTTAATAAACTGAGTACCCTAGATTCAATGCAGCAGTTTGTAACATACGCTGGGACAACCATTCTACCAGAATTTTCCGAGAACCTCCTGGTATCCTATTTGGCCTATTTGGGCGGGCCCTTGCCGGCTTTCATCTATCAAGCTATGGTAGAGGGATTTTACTGGTTTAGCCCTCTGTTACCTAATACTGGTTGGGTTTTGAAAACCCTATTAGGTTGTGTACTTCCAATTGGCTGTCTTTTCTTAGTCCAATATCTTTATCAGCAGGAATCTGGGGAGCTTAAAAGGACATCAGAAGAAAAAGGGCGCCCAGGAGAATGGTTGACGGTTAGTGTAATATCAATCTTGATCATCTGGTTTACTGCCGGGGTATTTCCTGTCTATCCTTCTGTCATTGCTACAGGTAGTATGGAACCGTTGATTAAGCCAGGGGATGTCATTATTCTGAAGAAGGTCGGCTCAGAAGGAGTTAGGGCAGGGGATGTTATTCATTTTCGGCAAGAAGATATTTTTATAACCCATCGGGTTATAGATGTAATAGATCCGGAAGGGAAAATATATCAGACTAAAGGTGATAATAACGAAACGGTTGATCTTGAGTTCGTTAGTCAAGGACAGATTAAGGGTAAATTGATTTGTGTGATTCCAAAACTAGGCTGGCCAACACTGATTTTAAGAGCCAGGGGAACACATGAGGCTATAAGTGGGGAGGAAATATGAAAAAGAAATGTATTCCGGCATTATTCAGAACAGTACTAATGGTAGTTTTAATAGTAATTGTGCTTACTCTGGGTGTTGTGATGTTTATGACCTGGAAGAATCCCGGTGTAGTGGAAGAAAAAATTCCGCTATATAGCTATAGTCATAAAGCAAATATTGATTATCAAGCCAACTATCGCTCCAATATACTCACTGATAGTACAATGGTAGGAGCAGGTGAAATTTATATTACCGAATATCTGAGGAACATTCTAACAACCCTCAATTATGAATTTATTGGGGAGAAAGTTGTAGAATATAAGGGACAATATACTATTAAAGCTTCATTAGTAGGCTCTAGGATGGAACAAAATGAAATAGTGCGTATATGGCAAAAGGATTATGACCTTGTACCTGCAACCTCTTTTGAGGGTACAGATGCTTCAGTTCTCATAACTAAGGAATTACCAATCAGTTTGCAGCAATATAACGATTTTGCTGAGAGATTTTCCAAGGAAACAAAAATCAGCACTGAAACTAACCTAATCATTAATTGGCATATTGAAATTGAGGCTGTTACAGAACGGGGTATAATCAGTGAAAAGCTAGTCCCTACTATGATTATCCCTATTAATAAGAGCTATTTTAATATTTCAGGTGAACCGCAAAAAGAAAAATCAGGGGTTATTGAAGAGACTATTACTAGAATACTTCCGGTTAATACTGGTAGGATTTATTTATCTGCTGTAGGTATAATACTATCCCTAGCATTATTGGTCCTATTGTATTTTTATACTGAGGGCAGCCGAATCACCGATCTCTTAGAATTGAAAACTAGGGAAATATTTAAAAAGCATGGAGAGCGCCTAATTGCTCTTGGAGGCGAACTGCCGTCTATAGCTAATCAACAGATAACAGTATTATCTTTGGAGGATCTGATTAGGATAGCTGATGAATTAAGTAAGCCGGTATTTTATAAAGCCGATCCTGCTCAGGAAACGGTTCCGATCTTTTACGTTTTTGACGATCCCAAGGTTTACTTATACAAATTAGTAGTAGAAGAAAATAAGACTACTATGGAGCCAGTTGTTTTGCAGGACAGTATAATTACAACGGCAACAAAAAGTGAAGAGGCTTAAGGGAAAAAAGCTAAGCAATGATTTAAAGAAAGGATAATATTTAGGGCTATTAAAGACAAAAGGTCATAGTTTACTTCTAGATTAGAAGTCCTAATTTTTATAAAAATTATATTGTATATTTCTGGATAATAATGTATAATTAAACTAGTTCAAAAGTAAATATTTTTGATATTGAAAAAGGCAAACCTGTTCGAAAGACAGGGACGCAAAGCCACGAGTCTAAAGCCCCAAAGGGCTAAGATAGTCGGGTTGCCAATAGGGACATTGCAGGCCCAGCCTACAATCCCTGCTTAGGCAACCCCTAAGCAGGGATTTTTTAGTTAATTTCTGGCTGGGGGTGTTCTCATGAAAAAAAGGATCGTAGGTCTTGTCATTGTTGTTTTTACATTATTAATCAGCAGCAATGTTCTGGCTCAACCAAATATTCAGTATATTAAGGCAACAGACAGCAAAAAGGAAATCTTAATCCGCCAAGGGGACAAGCTCCTATTGGACAAGCAATGGTACAGTACTTCCTTTGAGATTAATCCTCGAAATACTATCGGCAAAGCCGTAATTAAAGAAGTAAATAGAGAAGAATATCAAAAAGCGATAGATGAAATTGATTTTCCTTTAGAGAAAGTGGGAACGTATAAGATCTATTTTCTTGATTACCGCTTAAAAGATTATCCAACGGCTCAAGCTGTAAGCTTTAAGGATAACAGTGTGGTGGTGTTCGGAACATATTACCCCTTGACTAAGGATAAGATACATCAACTAGCCATACATGAATTGGGACATCAGGTGGATTTTCAACTGATGGATCAGGATAAATGGCTGGAGTATCGACAAATACGGGGGATTACGGATGTGGTCGTCTATAACAATGCTTCTAATAATTATGAGGACAGGCCTCAGGAAATATTTGCCGAAGATTTCCGAATTCTCTGTGGAGGGGAGCTAGCTTCTAAAACACCCCACTTGAATCAGAGGCTACAGGACCCTAATAAAGTACTAGGCTTAGCAGAGTTTTTTGAGAAGCTTGCTACTTAAGAAGAGTTACGCTGTTTTTTATAAGATGCCAAGTGAGATACATCCCTCGGGCAACCCCACAAAAACCAACAGGAGATGTGTTTCACGATAAGGCATCTTTTTTATTGTTCAAAGAAGTATAATTTTACTTTCTGAGACTTATACAACTTTTGTGTGTTTTAAGTATATAAAAGCATTATTCTTTGGGTGTGATTTTAGCTTTGCTTTTACCGAAGATCTCATAGAGACCCATTATCAGCAAAAACACCCCGAAGATCTTCCGTAAGATCTCAGGAGAGGTTAGATTAGCCAGATTGGCTCCTAATACAGCCCCTAAAAGGGAACCTATGATAAGACAAAGGGCTAGGCGGATATTGACATTGGCATGACGGTAGTGAGTAATGACAGCAACGATGGCAGTGGGAATGAAGGCGGCTAGACAGATCCCTTGGGCAGTATGTTGGCTAACCTTCATAAAAAACACCAGAGCCGGTACTAGCAAAGTCCCACCGCCAATAGCCAACCCACTGAGAATACCCATAAATAAGCCTATAATATAAACCAGCATTAAATAACCATCCTTAAACCAGCCAGAAGCATAAAAAATCCGAATAATTGTTTCAAACGATGTGCAGGAATTTTTGTCATGAGCTTGGCTCCTAAATAGCCGCCTAGCATGCCACTGGCGGCTATTTTCCAGACTAAGTTCCAATCTATATGCTTATTGCTATGATAGATGAAGGCACTTATTACTGCAGTAGGTAGGATAATGGCCAGCGATGTACCATGGGCTTTATGTTGTTCTTCCCCTAAGAGGAAGACCATAGCCGGAATTAGAATTGTTCCTCCCCCGATACCTATTAAACCATTAACAAGTCCAGTAATAAGGCCGATTGCCATATAGAGCAGCCACTTTTTAATCCGAGAATTCACTGGCTAAACCCCCAATCATTATCAGGCTTAGTCTGTGCTATTATGAGGGATTTTATCAGGCCTTATTATCAGATGGAAAGGATATTATTAATGATTCTTCTTAGCCATGGAAGAAGCTTAATATTAAGATTAAAAGAAACCCTAGAGTTAAACCTAAACGAGCATAATTAGGATGCTTTCTATGGGCTTCGGGCAACAATTCATTTCTAATGATAAAAGCCATAGCCCCGCCAGCTAAGGCTAATAACAAGCAAACCAGGTGGGGAGAAAAGTGTATGATAATTAAGCCCAAGGCCGCACCAAGAGGCGTGAAAATGCTGATTAGGAGGGTAAGGAGAACGATACTTCGCCTACTTAGGCCACCCATGGTGAGGGGAGCGGCGGTGGCCATTCCTTCGGGAACATTATGGAGACCTATAGCTAAGGCAATTAAAAATCCAAGGCTTTCTTGAGCTGAATAACCCACAGCTATGGCTATGCCTTCAGGAAGATCATGGAGAGCTATCCCTGTAGCTATAAGATAACCCATTTTCAAAAAGTGACCTTGTCTGTTATGTCCCCAGGCAGTATTAACGATTGGCAGAGTGGAGAACAGTAGATCCAAGACAAACATTAAAAGGATACCGCTTAAGAAACCAAGTGAGACTGAGAACCAACTGCCATAAGCTAAGGCCGAAGGGAGCAGGTCAAAGACAACAACTGCTGTCATCACTCCGCCTGCAAAACCTAACAATACTGATAGCAAATGCTCGCTTGGCTTGCCAAAAGCTAATATTAATAAGGCTCCCAAAAGCGTGGCTAGCCCGGCAATAAAGCTTTGGTAGAGGATTAGGTAGGCCATGCCTTACCCCCTTTCTGGCAAGAGAGTACTTTTCCTAATAATTAGTCGACCAAAGCCTGTGTTAGAACATATTTAATAATTGGCGGCATAAGTGGCAAATTCAATAGAACAAAAATAACGCCCGAGATTTTCGGGCGTTATTTGTTTAAGCAGAGAACAGAAGTTATTTTTCTTTACCGGTAGGAAACCCCGCTCTAGGCAGAATAATATTGGAACTCGGAGGTGTAAGGCTAATGCCCTCATCTTCTAGTATAGCGATAATTTCCAGATTTATAGCTTCTTTGACTTCAACGTATTCTGCCCAAACTGTGGTCTTGGTAAAGAAATAGAGAAAAAGATTATAGCGACCTGAATCAAAGGAATCGAAGCTTACCATAATAGTCTGGGGATGAATATCCTTATGTTGCTGAAGCATAGTCTTAATTCTATTAACAACCCTGGCCAGTTTTTCTTTGGGGGTATTATAAGGAACACCTAAATTAAAGGATATACGCCGTTTACCCATCCGTGACCAATTCGTAATCGGTTCATTGGCTAAAGTTGAATTGGGTACTGTGACTAAGGCTTGGGCAAAAGTACGAATTTTTGTGCTGCGGAAGTTGATATCCTCAACAGTACCTTCAACACTGGGAGTTAAAATCCAATCCCCTATAGTAAAAGGTTTATCAGTAATTATTACAACACCGCCGAAGAGATTTGCTAAAGTTTGCTGGGCGGCCAAAGCGAAGGCTAAGCCGCCTAGTCCAAGTCCGGCAACAAGACCTGTAATGTCATAATTCCACTCTTGCAGAATGACAACTATCGCTATTGCAATGATTATAAAACGAAGAGCTTTGGTCAATACAGGAAGCAATATTTTATCAATTTTAATGTTCAGAATGGTAGCTGAGGATGAATTAAGGGTTTTATCGAAATTACCTGCCAGATTATAAAAGCCCATAGCAACAAAGAAAACTATGAAGGTACGGAAAATTTTATGTATGACTAGATCCGTTTCCAGGCTTAAGGGTAGATAACGTAAGGCGATATAGAGACCTAGGACAGCGAGCAATAACCTTAAGGGACCTTCAAAAGATTCTACAATCAGGTCGTCTAGCTTTGTTTCACTCTTTTTGGTAAACCTTTTGATGGTATTTCCGATCTTATCAGTTAGAAATTTGCGGAGTAGAAAAAAGGCTAAAAAGATTATAACTGCTATTCCAATCTGGATTGGCCAGTAGAACCAGTGGTTATCCGAGACCAAGGCATACGGCCTTTTGAAAATATTATAGGCTGTATAAAGTAAATGTCTGATAGTGAACACCTCCACTTTTTAAGATAATTATACCAGAAAAGCATTCTTATTAAGAAAATACTTATCCATTACCACATGAGTAGTGTACAGCAGGTGAAATTTTAGGAAGCTCAACCAAAACTTGACAATACGTAGATATTAAAGGTAAAATTATATAAAATTAAGAAAGAAAGGGTGGGGCAATGAAAGCAAAGGATTTGTTTGTTAAGACTATGCCTTTTGTCTGGCAAAACTCTTGTTAGGTGTAGTAAATGTGGTAGTTTTGGGGTTACTCTTGGCATTATTTATGGGGATTGGGTATTTGTTTAATAGTTCAGGCGCACTTATTATTATGTTTATTATCTGGTTAGCCTCAATCAAAGTTGTTAGCTTTATCATCATGCATTACATAGGATATTTGATTAAGGCTGGTCACATTGCTGTGCTTACAGAGGCAGTAACAACAGGGCAGATTCCTGAAAATCAGGTGGCCTATGGGAAGCAACAAGTAAAAGATCGTTTCGCTACCTCCAATGTGTACTTTTTAGTAGATAAGTTGTTAAGCGGAGCTGTGAAACAAATCCAAAATGGAATCGGCAAACTAGGTGATGCACTTAGCTTTATTCCTGGTATGGAAACAATCGCTTCCTTGGCAAAATTATTTGTTGATCTATCCCTAGGATATATTGACGAGTGCTGCTTAGGATACACCTTTTATAAAAAAGATGAAAGTGCCTTCAAAAGCGCGGCAGATGGAGTAGCGATTTATGCTCAAAACTGGAAAAAGTTACTGGGCAATGCAGCGAAAACTATGGTACTGGTTCTGTTAGGAATTGCAGGTATTACCTTAGTATTATTTTTAGTCCTTGGCCTTATATTCCGTCTATTTGATTGGCCGGGCTGGATAGCTTTTGTCCTGGCTCTACTTCTTGCAGTTGCAATTAAAAAGGCTTTTATCGATAGTTATATACTTGTTCGTACAATGGTTGCTTACATGGAAGTAGCACCGAATACTACTATCACCCTTGATATTTACGGCAAATTATGCAATCTATCTTCAAAGTTCAAAGAGCTTTTCAGCAAAGGAGAAGAAGAACAACTGGCCTATGCTGGAGGGGCTGACCCATCTGCTCCATCGATGTAGAATAGATATAAGAAAAGGGCTTTCGGAATTATCCGAAGGCCCTTTTAGTTTGTTGCCGCTTTATCCTCTGGAATCTTGAAAAATGGAGCTGGTGATGCGATTTGAACGCACGACCTGCTGATTACGAATCAGCTGCTCTGCCACTGAGCTACACCAGCTTAAAACTATTTTTATTATAGGGAACGAAAATATTAATGTCAATGAATTAACATTGGCAAACTGCTGCTTAGATGATCTTTCTACAGAATACGATGATAATTATATTTGACATAATTATGACCAGGTATTATGATCAAGTAGTAAAGCCTATAGGAATAGGAGAGGTATTATGTTTAAGCGTGTATTAGTAGCTAATAGGGGAGAAATAGCTGTGAGGGCTATTCGAGCTTTAAAGGAAATGGGCATAGAATCCGTTGCTGTATACTCTGATGCTGATTGTAATGCCTTGCATACTTTATATGCAGATTATGCTTATGCTCTTAATGGGGACCGATCCGGGGATACATATATGAATATCGATAAGTTAATCCATATTGCCAAGGTTGCCGGTGTAGATGCTGTTTACCCTGGCTATGGCTTTTTATCGGAAAAGTCGAGATTTGCTGAAGCTGTTGAAAAGGCAGGGATAACCTTTATCGGCCCAAAGAGCGAGACTCTTGATTTAATGGGTGACAAGATTAAAGCCCGTCAGTTAATGCTTTCACTTGGTGTTCCAGTAGTACGGGGTAGTAACACAGCGATTAACAATTTTGCTGACGCGGAGGAAATCGCTGATATAATCGGATATCCCGTCTTGATTAAGCCTTCTGCTGGTGGTGGTGGTATGGCTATGAAAGTGGCTTATAACGTGGAGGAGTTAAAAGAAGGCATCGAAAAAGTGCAACAGCAGGCCATGTCCTTATTTAATGATGATTCTCTATTTGTAGAAAAATACATTGAACACCCCCGACATATCGAAGTGCAAGTAGCTGGTGATCATTACGGTAATTATATTCATCTTTATGAAAGGGAATGTTCCATTCAAAGAAGACACCAAAAGGTAGTAGAGGAAGCGCCTTCTACTGTGTTGACACCGGAATTGCGTGAAAAAATGGGCGAGATGGCCGTTTCCATTGCCCGTTCAGTTAATTATGACTCTGTAGGTAC
>JAPXME010000040.1:4132-11926 GCA_033809185.1 Clostridiaceae bacterium | reverse complement strand
GTTCACGGCTAATTCCATGAACTGTTTGACGGAGGCTTTGGGCATGGGCTTACCCGGCAATGGGACTGTTTTGGCGGTTTCTGCTGCTAGACGTCGTTTGGCTAAAATGGCCGGAGAACGGATTATAACTATCTTAAGTCAAGAACTGCGTCCGCGAGATATCCTGACAGAACAAGCTTTTAGGAATGCTGTCAGTACTGATATGGCCCTTGGTTGCTCAACTAATACAGTCTTGCATTTGATGGCTATTGCTCATGAGGCTAAAGTACAACTAGATTTAGATCTTATTGATCAGATTAGTTATAAGGTGCCTCAATTATGTAAGCTTAGTCCCGCTGGAATAACCTTTATGGATGAGCTAGGGGAAGCCGGGGGTATTATGACCGTAATGAAGGAATTAGCCAAGGCAGGCTTGATTAATACTGATGCCAAGGTTGTGGGGGCTGATAACCTAGAACAGTTATTGGCTCAAGCTCAAGGGGCTGATGGAAATATTATTCGTACAATTAATAATCCCCACCGCCAAGACGGAGGAATTGCTATACTCCGAGGAAATCTTGCTCCCGAAGGTGCTGTTGTTAAGCAAGGAGCAGTGGCTGAAGAAATGATGGTTCATCAGGGACCGGCCAGGATTTTTAATAGTGAAGAAGAGGCTAATGCTGGAATCTTAGGCGGTAAAGTTAAAGCAGGAGACGTAGTAGTAATTCGCTATGAGGGACCAAAGGGTGGCCCTGGTATGCAGGAAATGCTTGCTCCTACCGCTTCGTTGGCTGGTATGGGTTTAGATAAAGAGGTGGCTTTGATCACAGATGGCAGATTTTCCGGAGCAACCCGGGGGGCAGCCATCGGGCACGTCTCACCGGAAGCGGCTGCAGGTGGGTTGATTGGCTTAGTGGAGGAAGGCGATATAATTTCCATCGATATTCCTCAGCGTAAACTAGAGTTATTAGTTGATGAAGCAGAAATTGAGCGTCGGAAGAGTGGCTGGGCAGGCCCACCAGATCGTGGAATTACGGGATATTTGGCTCGTTATGCCCGGATGGTTACCTCAGGCTCCCAAGGAGCTGTGTTTTTAGAAGAATAAGAAAGTGCCGGAGGTATTGTTCATGAATGGAGCGGAATATATTGTAAAATTCCTTGAAGATAAAGGTGTAGATCTTGTATTTGGTTATCCAGGGGGAGCTGTGATCCCTTTTTATGATGTGTTGCTGAAATCCACCAAGATTAAGCATGTCTTGACTCGCCACGAACAGGGGGCGGCTCACGCTGCTGATGGGTATGCCAGAGTTACTGGTAGACCTGGAGTCTGTATAGCAACTTCAGGTCCAGGAGCTACTAACCTGGTAACAGGTATAGCTAATGCTTATCTGGATTCCATTCCGTTGATTGCGATTACCGGTCAGGTAGGGCTAGACGGTATTGGCCGGGATTCTTTCCAGGAAGCTGATATTTCCGGAATTACAATGCCCATCACTAAGCATAGCTATATGGTTAAACAATTGGAGAAACTACCTAGTGTAATGGAGGAAGCCTGGTATGTAGCTACTACAGGCAGACCAGGACCGGTTCTTATAGATGTGCCTAAAGACATATTCAATGGTGAGGCGGATTTCGCCAATATTCCAGTATCAATAGCCACTCGCAAAAGACTTTTGAAAAATGGCTTGCAGGAACAACTAGCGAAGGTCATAGCTAGCTTGAAGGAGGCTAAACGACCGCTGATATTCGCCGGAGGCGGCGTCATTTCTGGTAACGCCACAGCGGAGCTAGAGAAGATATTGGATTACACAGCTATTCCCTTAGTTAGTTCTTTAATGGGCAAGGGCGCCGTGTCAGAGACAAGGCCAGATGTCCTGGGCATGGTAGGTATGCACGGTCAAGCGACGGCTAACCTAGCTTTAAGCTCTTGTGATTTACTCATAGGATTGGGAGTACGTTTTAGCGATCGGGTAACCGGAAAACCAGAGAATTTTCTAACCGAAACCAAAATAATTCATGTGGATATTGATCCAGCAGAGTTAAGGAAAAATGTGAAAACTGATATTCCAGTAGTATGTGATGCCAAGACTTTCTTGAAGGAATTATTGGCTAGGCTCCAAGAAGAAAAGCTTAGTTTTAACCTTAAGGATTGGCAACAAACTATAGCTTATTGGAAAAAAGAATTCCCGCTAACATATCAGACTGGGTCAAAATTAAAACCCCAGCAGGTTATTGAGGAAGTCGTTCGTCAAGCCGGTAGTAAAGTCATAGTAACTACCGATGTAGGGCAACATCAAATGTTTACTGCTCAGTATTACCCTATCGGTGGATTTCGCAATTTTCTTACCTCAGGCGGTTTGGGTACAATGGGCTACGGATTACCGGCGGCCATGGGGGCTAGCTTTGGACGACCGGAGGAAGACGTAATACTCTTTACTGGTGATGGTGGCTTCCAGATGAACATTCAGGAACTAGCCACAATCGCTCAGCATAATTTGTCGTTAAAGATTTTTATCCTTGATAACTGCTGTTTAGGAATGGTTCGTCAATGGCAGGAACTTTTTTATGACCGCCATTATGCCAGTACAATATTTGAAAGAGACCCTGATTTTGTCAAGATTGCCGAGGCTTATGGTCTTAAAGGGCTGAAACTAGATTCAGCGGTTAATAGCGCTGAAATAGTTAGAGAAGCCCTGGAATTCCAAGGCCCTGTACTGATACATTGTTTGGTTGATCAGGAGGAGAATGTCTTACCCATGGTGCCTCCTGGGGGCAAACCTGATGAAATGTTAGGGAGGTGGCGCGGTGAAACACACATTAGCCGTATTGGTTGAGAATCAACCGGGAGTATTATCTCATGTAACTGGGCTCTTTTCCCGCCGAGGATACAATATTGAAAGCCTAGTAGTCGGAGAAACAGAGGATCCTACCGTCTCACGAATTACTTTAGTAGTCGATGGTGACGAAAAGGTAATTGAGCAGGTTGGTAAACAACTAAACAAACAGGTGGAAGTAATCAAGGTTAATGATATTACCAACGAAGAGACTGTCGAAAGGCAACTCCTGCTATTGAAGGTTTATGCTGATCCAGAAACAAGACAAGAGATTATGCAAATCGTAGATATCTTTCGCTGCCGGATAGTTGACATTGGGCGTCGCTCCTTGATTATTGAGGCCACTGGAGATGAAGAGAAGATTCTAGCGATAATTAAATCAATGCAACCTTTTGGGATTCAGGAGCTAGTTCGGACAGGTAAGGTGGCCATGGTAAGAGGTCAGAAATAAATGAGCATTAATTAATAATTAAATATATGAGGAGGAAAATGTTATGGCAAAAATGTTTTATGATCAAGATGCGAATTTAAGCTTATTGGAAGGAAAAAAGGTTGCTGTAGTAGGTTATGGCAGTCAGGGCCACGCCCATGCTCAAAATTTAAAGGATAGCGGCGTTGACGTTATCGTTGCCCTAAGAAAGGACAGCAAATCATGGCCTATAGCTGAGGAGGATGGATTTCAGGTTTATCCTGTAGCCGAAGCAGCCGAACTAGCTGACGTAATTATGCTCCTTGTTCCAGATGAAAAACAAGCGGAGATCTACAAAAATGAAATTGAACCAGGCTTAAAACCAGGCAATGCCTTAGTTTTTGCCCACGGGTTTAACATCCATTTCGGCCAGATTATACCCCCGGCTGATGTTGATGTCTTCATGGCGGCCCCTAAAGGTCCTGGTCACATGGTGAGAAGATTATACAGAGAGGGAACAGGAATTCCTGGCTTGGTGGCAGTTTATCAAGATGCTACTGGTAAGGCTATGGATTTAGCTTTAGCTTATGCTAAGGGAATTGGTTGCACTAGAGCAGGAGTATTATTGACCAGCTTTGAAGAAGAAACGGAAACTGATCTTTTTGGAGAACAGGTTGTCCTCTGCGGCGGGTTAACGGAGATGATCCGGGCTGGTTTTGATACTCTGGTTGAAGCCGGTTATCAGCCTGAATCTGCCTATTTTGAAGTATGCCATGAACTTAAATTGATCATTGACTTGATTTATGAAGGCGGTATTGCCGGAATGCGTTATTCCATCAGTGATACTGCTGAATATGGCGATATGATGATTGGTCGGAGAATTATTACTGAGGAAACTCGCAAGGAAATGAAGAAGGTTCTGCGGGAGATTCAGGATGGTACTTTTGCTCGTAACTGGATCTTGGAAAACCAAGCCGGTCGGCCTAACTATAACTCCATCAAACGGATAGATGCTAATCATCCAGTGGAGAAGGTGGGCAAGGAGCTGCGCGCGAAGATGTCCTGGCTGAAAAAACAAAACTAGACTGCTTAAAATCCCGGATCTCTGCGTTCCCCTGTAGATTTCAATGCTCACGTACATTTTGAGTACGCTCCGCTTGAAATCTCCAGGGCGTCTTGACCTTCAAGATTTTAAGCAGTCTAAGAGAGAGGGGAAAAACCCGAATCTCTGCGTTCCCCTGTAGATTTCAATGCAATTTAATGCTTCAGTTTTATTGTTGTAATTGATTGTGGAGGTGGTCCCATGGTACCGGGAGCTGAAGTTCTAATAAAATGCCTGGAAAAAGAAGATGTGGAGGTTATCTTCGGCTATCCGGGCGGGGCATCCCTTGATATATTTGATGCTATAGCAAAATCAAAAAAAATACGCTTAGTTCTGGTACGCAATGAGCAGGGGGCTGCCCATGCCGCCAGCGGTTATGCCAGAGCTACTGGTAAGGTTGGTGTGTGCACTGCTACCTCTGGACCTGGAGCAACAAATCTAGTTACAGGGATAGCCACAGCTTACATGGATTCTATTCCTATAGTGTGCATCACCGGACAAGTGGCTACCGGTATGGTAGGTACTGATGCCTTTCAAGAGGTAGATATTACCGGTATTACTGATCCTATTACTAAACATAATTACTTGGTGAAGGATGCCAATGAATTGCCGCGGATAGTAAAGGAGTCTTTTTATATTGCTTCCAGCGGTCGTCCTGGCCCAATCTTAATTGATATTCCCAAGGATATTTCTGCTCAGAACATCGAATATCGTGAATGTAAGCAGATAGAACTCCGGGGCTATAAACCAAAAGTTACTGGTCACGCCGGACAGATCAAGCAGGTGGTTTCTTTGATCAAAGAGGCCAAGCGACCTTTAATTTGTGCTGGAGGTGGTGTGATCAGCGCCAATGCCAGTAATGAAATGATCGAGATAGCTGAAACCATAAATGCTCCGGTAGTCAACACCCTAATGGGAGCAGGTAGTATCCCCCTAACCCATCCCTTGGCATTAGGTATGCTGGGTACATACGGATTGGCAGAGGCTAATCTGGCGGTATATAACTGTGATTTATTTATTGCCTTAGGTATGCGCTTTGATGACCGGGTTACTAACAATGTAGCTAAGTTTGCCCCTCAGGCTAAAATCGTGCATATCGATATTGATGCTGCGGAAATAGGTAAAAATGAGCGGGTTGACGTGCCCCTGGTTGGAGATTTGAAGATAGTATTAGATCAAATAAAAGCACAAATAACAACTAAGGAAAACCCAGAGTGGTGGCAAGAGATTGCCAAAATTAAAGAAAAGGCCCAAAACCTTATGGCTCAAGTCGATAAAGAAAAGTTCTCTATCTCCTCCGCTGATGTGATGGCAGAGTTAAATTGTGCCTTGCCTGAAAAGAGTATTGTTACTACAGATGTAGGACAGCATCAAATCTGGGCAGCACAGATGATTCAGGGACTTGCACCTCGCTGCTTTATTTCCAGTGGAGGATTAGGCACAATGGGTTATGGTATCCCGGCTGCTGTTGGTGCTCAGACTGGCCGTCCGGACCACACTGTAGTAGTGGTAACTGGGGATGGCAGTATACAAATGAATATGCCAGAATTAGGTACGGCTTTAGAACAAGGTTTAGCTCTGAAAATATTGTTACTGAATAATCAGACTCTAGGTATGGTCAAACAACTACAAGACTTTTATTGCGATAGTAGATATTCAGGGGTTTGCTTTAGCAAGAATCCTGAATTTGAGCATATTGCCAGGGCTTATGATGCCATGTATCAACGGGCTGAACGGCGTGAAGAACTGGCGGATAAGATGGAGAAGTTTATTAAGCATCCTGGCCTAGCCTTTTTAGAGGTTATGGTTCCCCGGGAAGAGAATACCTTTCCCTTTGTTAAGAACGGAAAGACCATAGCCCAGATGCAGGGTGTAGAAGAGGGGGAGAAATGAGATGAGTAATCCCGATAATAGAATAATTATTTTTGATACCACTTTGCGTGACGGTGAGCAATCGCCCGGTGTCAGTCTCAATATCGAAGAGAAGTTGGCTATAGCCCAGCAGTTAGCAAAACTAGGCGTAGATGTAATCGAAGCTGGGTTCCCCATAGCCTCTCCCGGTGATTTTGCGGCTGTGCAGAGGATAGCTCAGGAAGTTAAAGGGCCGGTTATCTGCGCTCTGGCCCGGACCGAAGAAGCCGATATAAAAAGGGCCTATGAAGCTATTAAGGATGCGGAAAAGCCTCGTATCCATACTTTTGTGGCCACTTCAGAAATCCATATGAAGCATAAACTGCAAAAGACCAGAGACGAAGTCAAGGAAATGGTGGTATCCGGAGTTAGACTGGCCAAAAGCTTAGTTGATGATGTGGAATTCTCCGGTGAAGATGCTTTTCGTAGCGATGTTGATTTCTTATGTGAAGTTATCACTCTAGCTATTGAAGAGGGTGCTACCACTATTAACTTACCGGATACAGTTGGTTATGCTACCCCTTGGGACTTTGGTGATTTCGTCAAAACGGTGCGGCAGAGAGTACCTAATATTGAAAAAGCCATAATCAGTGTCCATTGTCATAACGACTTGGGCTTAGCGGTGGCTAACTCCTTAGCCGCCATTAGAAATGGGGCCCAACAGGTAGAAGTTGCTGTTAATGGTATCGGGGAAAGAGCCGGAAATGCCTCTTTAGAGGAATTGGTGATGGCTTTATATACCAGACGCAAATACTTAGGTTTTTCCACCGGCATTAATACAAAAGAGATTTATCGTACCAGTAGCATGATCTCCACCTTGACCGGCATGCCAATTCAGCCTAATAAGGCTATCGTGGGCAAAAATGCTTTTGCCCATGAATCAGGGATTCATCAGGACGGAGTTCTCAAGGAAAGGGAAACTTACGAAATAATGAACCCGGAGATGTTAGGTATCAATACCCAACAATTAGTGCTAGGCAAACATTCCGGTCGTCATGCCTTGAAAGAACGGCTACAAGGTCTAGGCTACGAATTAGCAGGCGACGATTTGGATCGGGCGTTTAAGGAATTTAAGAAGTTGGCCGACCGTAAAAAAGAAATTCTGGATGAAGATTTAATTAAATTAGTGGATAGTCAGCTCATCGGTTATGAAGATGATGTCTATCAATTGGAAAGAATGCAGATAGTGATCGATTCTAACAATACTCCAACAGCTACAATTGTGCTGAAGGTTGACGGCCATAGTGAGGTTGCTGTAGCTATGGCGGAAGGTCCTGTAGACGCTGCTTATAAGGCTATTGATAAGATTGTCAAACTCCCGGCTAAACTGGAGTCCTTCCGGATCAATGCTGTAACAAGTGGTACTGATGCTCAGGGTGAGGTTGTTGTAAGGGTTGCTATCGGTGATAGGGTCTTCGTAGGCCGTGGTTTAAGTGTAGATATTGTTGAAGCCGGAGTTAAGGCTTATCTCAATGCCCTAAATAAGATAATCGGCGCTTTTCCTGAATTAATTAACAAACCGTAGAAAGTAATTTTACTGAAGGAATAGAGGTGTAGCC
>JAPXME010000040.1:0-4122 GCA_033809185.1 Clostridiaceae bacterium | reverse complement strand
GGTGTAGCCTATGGGAATGACCATAACAGAAAAGATTCTTGCGGCCCATGCTGGGTTACCGGAGGTTAAGGCAGGACAACTGATTATCGCCAAATTAGACTTGGTTCTGGCTAATGACATTACCGGTCCGCTGGCAATTAAAGAATTCAACAAGATAGGTGTGGAAAAGGTTTTTGACCCGGAAAGGGTAGTCCTAATTCCAGACCATTTTGCCCCGGCCAAGGATATTGCCTCAGCCCAGCAGTGTAAGGATATAAAGGATTTTTCGAATCAGCAGGGACTTAATTATTATGAAGTAGGTCGCTGTGGTATAGAGCATTGTTATTTGCCTGAACAAGGCTTGGTAGGACCCGGTGATGTGGTTATCGGGGCCGATTCTCATACTTGTACCTATGGAGGATTAGGGGCCTTCTCTACAGGAGTTGGCAGTACTGATCTTGCTGTAGGTATGGCTAAGGGTGAGATTTGGTTTAGGGTGCCGGAGAGTATTAAGTTTGTACTAAAAGGGAAACCCAAGAACCCCTATGTCTCAGGCAAAGATTATATTTTGCATATCATTGGTTTAATTGGAGTAGACGGAGCACAATATCGGGCCATGGAATTTACTGGTGAGGCTATTTCCGACTTATCTATAGACGGCAGATTGACCATAACTAATATGGCCATTGAAGCCGGGGCTAAGAACGGGATTATTGCACCAGATGAGAAAACCATTGCTTATGTAGAAGGCAGAGCTAAGAGGCCTTGGAAGGTCTATCAGAGTGATCCTGATGCCCACTATAGCGAAGTATATGAGATTGATGTTACAGATCTGGAACCTCAGGTGGCCTTCCCCCATCTGCCCTCCAATACAAGGGCTGTATCCGAAGCAGGTGAGGTGAAGATTGACCAGGCTGTAATCGGTTCCTGTACCAACGGCCGCTGGGAAGATTTAGTGATTGCAGCGGAAGTTATGCGGGGTAAAAAGGTTCATCCTGATGTACGAGCGATTGTGATCCCAGGAACCCAGGAAATTTATCTCCAGGCTGTTAAGGAAGGCTTGGTAGAAACCTTTATCCAGGCTGGGGCTGTAGTTAGCACCCCCACATGTGGACCTTGTTTAGGTGGTTATATGGGTATTCTGGCTAAGGGAGAAAGAGCAATTTCTACGACTAACCGTAATTTTGTCGGTCGCATGGGACACCCTGAAAGTGAAGTTTACCTGTCAAACCCGGCTGTAGCAGCAGCATCTGCTGTTATGGGACGGCTAGCCGATCCGCGGGAGGTGGTCTGATGGTGAATTATAACAGTCTAAAAGGTAAAGTATGGCGTGTAGGACATGATGTAGATACAGATGTAATTATTGCGGCACGCTATCTTAATACTTCCGATCCAGAGGTCTTGGCAGCCCACTGTCTGGAAGATTTGATCCCTGATATTCTTCAAAAAGTAAAATCAGGGGATATTCTGGTTGCAGGGAAAAACTTTGGCTGTGGCAGTTCCCGGGAACATGCCCCTATAGCTATTAAACACGCGGGTTTTAGCTGTGTTATTGCTGAGAGCTTTGCACGGATCTTTTATCGCAATGCTATAAATATCGGTTTGCCAATTATTATTGCTCCAGCAGCTTCCCAACAGATTGAGGACGGCATTGAATTAGAAGTAGATGTAGAAAAAGGTGTAATAAAGGAGACTGCCACGAATAAGACTTATCAAGCAGAGTCATTTCCGCCATTTATGCTAGACATTTTAAAAGCCGGCGGTATGATAGCTCAGCTCAAAGGGCAGGTGAAGAACAATGTATAAGATAGCTGTGTTGCCCGGTGACGGCATAGGGCCTGAAATTACAGAGCAAGCCCTTGGTGTGCTAGAACTAGCGGCAGCCAAATATAATCTTAACTATACGGTGGAGGAAGGGTTAATAGGTGGAGCGGCTTATGATGTTTACGGCGAGCCTTTCCCTCAAGAGACTAGAGAGCTGGTCTCCAACTGTGATGCCGTATTATTAGGTGCGGTTGGCGGGCCACAATATGATCAACTTCCAGTCGATAAACGGCCTGAAAAAGGATTGCTCCAGATACGTAAGGCCTTGGGTCTCTATGCTAATTTACGACCCATTAAGTGCTGGCCTCAGTTGATGGATCAGTCACCCTTCAAAAACGAGCGGATCAACGGGGTGGATCTGCTTATTGTGCGGGAACTTATCGGCGGCGCATACTTCGGCGCCAGAGGTACAGATGAAGTGAACGGGGAACTAGCGGCCTTTGATACCATTGAATATACTAGTAGTCAAATCCGTCGAGTGGTTCGCAGAGCCTTTGAACTAGCTAAGGGCAGGCGCAGGATGCTGACTTCAGTAGATAAAGCTAATGTTCTAGACACTTCTAGACTCTGGCGAAAAATTGTCTTAGAGGAAGCCAGAAAATTCCCAGAGGTTACTGTTAATCATCTATATGTAGATAATTGTGCCATGCAGTTGTGTATTAATCCTGGACAATTTGACGTCTTAGTAACGGAAAATATGTTTGGTGATATTCTCTCCGATCAGGCCTCTGTGCTGGGAGCCTCATTGGGGATGCTAGCTTCGGCTAGTCTAGGTGATGGTAAGGCTCTTTATGAGCCGGCCCATGGTTCTGCTCCGGATATTGCCGGTCAGGGCAAAGCTAATCCATTAGCTGCTATCTTATCAGTAGCTATGTTACTCAGAATAACTATGAAATCTCCTTCAGCCGCTTCTGCAGTTGAGAACGGTGTTCAATTTGCCTTAGAACAAGGTTTAAGAACTGCAGATATCTATACTCCGGGTACTACTTTGGCCACTACTGAATCTATAGGAAATGCCGTAAAAAAGAAAATATAATAATAATTTGTATTATTTTAATAAAACAAGTAAAATTAAGAGGAGTAAGATAAATAATTGTCGAAACTATATGGACGGTGGTCCTAATATATGGACGTAGGTCCTAAGGTGGTTTTGAAGTCCTATAGATAATAATTCTCACCGTATGTGCCTTTTGCGTTTGGTGAGTATGCCCGGTTGGTAGGAGGAGTAGAGATTTGAAAGTACTAGTTGCTGAAGATAGTAACTATTTCCGGAAAATTCTAGAGGATACCTTAAATCAGTGGGGTTACGAGGTTGTATCAGCCTCAGATGGTAAGGAAGCATGGGAGATTCTGCAGCAGCCAGAAGCTCCCCGCTTAGTTATTCTTGATTGGGTTATGCCTAGGATGACAGGAATTGAGGTTTGTCATAAAGTAAGGCAGCGTGAATACGGAAGTTATGTTTATATGATTCTTCTGACCTCAAAGTCCAGCAAAGAGAACATTATTGCCGGCATGGAAGCTGGAGTAGATGACTATATTGTTAAACCATTTGATGAAGAAGTTTTAAGATATCGCCTAAAGATAGGAGAAAGAATTCTTACTCTGGAAGATAAGATTATGCAGTTAGCTGCCATAGACGGCTTGACTGGATTGCTTAACCGTAGAGTATTTATGGAGCGTTTGGAAACAGAAGTAGATCGGGCAGAACGTTTAGGGCAGCCCTTATCCTTAATTATGATCGACTTAGATAATTTTAAGCAGATCAATGATAATTATGGACACCAAGCAGGGGATCAGGTTTTGCGTCAGGTTGCTGCGGATTTAAGTTCCAGAGTACGCAAATACGATTTTATTGGTCGTTATGGGGGTGAAGAATTCTGTGTCTGCGCCCCAGGAGTAGCTCAGAAAGAGGCCGTAGAATTAGCAGAACGCTTAAGATGCGGAATTGAAGGACTGCGCATTAAGATACCTAATAGTGAGACAGAACTACAGATTACTGCAAGCTTAGGTGTAAGTAGTATTTCAGATGACAATATAGTTAACATCGATGAGTTAATCATGCTTTCTGATGAAGCTCTTTATCTGGCCAAAAGGAGAGGGAAGAATCAAGTCTGCTGCTCGTGACGGAGAGCAGATTTTTTCTTGATATATCTTTGTTTCTAAGTGTTGTATCTAATATCTTTTGCTGCCTTGGATTTAACTTCGAAATAATTTATAATAAAGTTTATAATAAAGTAAGATTTGGCGGCAGTTATCCCTCACTTCATGCAAGTGTGGGAGGATTAGTAAAGGGGTGTTATTGTTGAGACCACCATATAC
>JAPXME010000039.1:0-11970 GCA_033809185.1 Clostridiaceae bacterium | reverse complement strand
ACAGAAAGCAATATTGCAGCAAAAGGCATCTTTGATATCATAGTTAAGACAAATGAAAGCTCTACTAAAATTAGCCAGGCAAGTAATGTAATTTCTTCTATTGCAGAACAAACTAATTTATTAGCCTTAAATGCAGCGATTGAAGCAGCAAGAGCCGGTGAGGCAGGAAAAGGCTTTGCTGTTGTTGCAGAAGAAATTCGGAAGCTAGCCGAACAATCTGCAAGCTCTACTAACGCCATCGATGAAATTGTCTCAGAATTACAGAAAAACTCCCAAGATGCTGTACACACTATGCAGAAATTAGCTGCTATAACTAAGGAGCAAACAGACGGAGTTGCTAATAGTAAAGATAAATATTTGCTCATTGCTGAAGCAATGAAGGAAACTGAAAATATCGTTAGACAACTTAATTCTTCTAGTAAAGAGATGGAAGCAGCTAAAAATGAGATTCTTGATATTCTACAAAGCCTGTCTGCCATCGCCGAAGAGAACTCTGCCTCAACAGAAGAAGTAACAGCTTCTATGGAAGAACAGGCTGCTTCTGTCGAAGAGGTGGCTAACTCCTGTGAAACTCTCGCGCACTTAGCTCAAAACTTACGGTCTGTCATCTTAAAATTTAAGTTTTAACTTCTTAGTTTAAATTGTATTCACCATAAAGCAAGGGTACTGTCCTTTTATTACTAATTGACAGTACCCTTGTCTTTTCGACTGTTAATTGCCATTTCGTATTTTTTATCTTTACTCCATGTTTATGGATATTACTTCACTTGGTAGTGAACTAATACCGTCTTTATAGACTACAATAAATTTTTCAAAAGCTCTGTTGAGTATTATACCTGAATCACTATCCGGTTCTACAATTTTACCAGTTGTGTAGTCCCCTGGCCGTCCGGAAAATACTATTACATAGTCTGCCCCTTCCACACTGTCCCAGCTGATCCTATGTCCTCTAAAACTTGTTTTTTCTTCATCATAGTAGACCTTATGAAGATGAACCACGGGTTTGAACTGGGCAATATTATCTTTCGTTACAACAAGCATCTTTTCAGCTTCTTCTGCATTGCTATTAGATGTATCGTTAGACTCAACACTTTGGGCTTCTATAATTTCGATATCATAGACAAAGATATTGAAATGGTCTAATCTGTTAGGATCTTTCTCATATGTACCATAAACTAATATATCTTTGCTCTCTTTTTCAGCTTTCACCAGCTCTTCGAATATATGTCCCGTATAGGGTAGATAGGTATTATACCAAAAACATTGTATGCTCCCGCTATTATCCTCAATCATAAATCTAATATTTCTGTAAGTATCTCTTAAAAAGGAAAATTCCTTATTTACTTTACCTCTGAGTACTATCTTTTCCCCAATATTAATGTTAGCTAAATCACTTATCTTTACAGGCAAAAATTCTTCTCTGTTCACATTATTGTGAAAGTCATTTTCATCATTGTTAGTATATAAAGCATTACGTGGCGTATGTTGCGGATTAAGGCTTTCACTAGGTTGAATGCTATCTATATCTATATCATAAATAACAAAGCGAAGCCCGCGAATTGCCCTGGGATCTCTTACATATTCTCCATAAGCTTTTATCTGTTTTCGTTTTTCGCTAATTCTCACCAAGTATTTCAATACTTCTGCTGTCTTAATTGGATCTGTATAAAACCAGATGCAATCCACATAAGAAAAATCATCAACAAATTGGAATCTCGTATCTCCGTTTTTATCTAAAGCAAGACTGCCAATAAAGCCTTGTGTAGCTACCTTTTTATTAAGCATGTTCGGATCAAAGTTATCATATAAACCATATAAAATGGATAAGGCCACTGGTTCGAATTCTTCTCTATTCACATTTGTGTGAAGATCTTTGTCTTTGTAGTCTGATATTGTTATGGTATTACTTGTCCTAACCGAATTGTTATTGCAATTTGTGCAGCCTGCGATATTTAAGCTTATTATGATTATAAAAATACATATACTTGTACATCTAGTTCTATTGTTCACTGATACATCACCTTACTCATTGCTGTATATGATTATGTATTCTGCTTTTTAATGTAGACATTTAAGATGTCCTCGAACAGTACCTGGTATTTGCCTTTTATTTTCGTTCTGAGGATGATACTTTGAAATTTGTATCAGTATTATTACGAGAGTATTCAACCGTATAATCATAGATAACATCCATTTCTGGGTTCTTAAGAGATAATGTTACAATGCCATTTCCTTGATAGGTTAAAATGCTATCATCAGCTATAACGCATATATTTTCAGCGTCCAGACCAACTGGATAGCTCCATGGATCTTTTACAAATGCCAAATAACAAGGGTTCCCACTTTCATCTGTATATTGGACAACTCCTGTTAGACCATATGCCATATCCTCGGCAACTACACAATCCGTTATCACGCAATTACTGTTGTCCTTCTCATTCATGAAAATTTGTATCACTTGTTCTTTGGTAAGAGCTTTTTCCTCAGAATCCGAAGAGACATCAGACTGCGTTGAAATTTCCAGTCTATCTGTTGCCGGAGCATTTATATAGCTTTTCTGACACGCAGATAGGAACAAGCAAATCAGAATACACGGCATAATAACTTTTAACATTTTTTCATAAGTATTCTCCTCGTAAAATATAAAATAGACTTAGTTCAGGGGTAACTTTTAACTCAGTTCCCTTTAATTATAACATGTTGAGCTTATAAAAAAGGTACTGCATTTTGAAATTGCAGTACCTTTCTATATTTCATCAAGCTATTTACTTCTTGTGGTTTATTGCTGCTTGTGCTGCTGCCAATCTAGCGATAGGCACTCTAAATGGTGAGCAACTGACATAGCTTAAACCCAGCATATGGCAGAACTCAATAGAGCTTGGTTCGCCACCATGTTCACCGCAAATACCGATTTTGAAGTCTGGCTTCTTGGTACGGGAAGCCTTAACAGCCATATCCATTAGTTGACCTACGCCATCCCGATCCAGGATTATAAAGGGATTATTCTTGATAATCTTCTTATCAAGGTAATCATTCATAAATTTGCCTTCTGCGTCATCTCGACTGAAGCCGAAGGTAGTCTGAGTCAAGTCGTTAGTACCAAAGGCAAAGAAATCGGCTGATTCAGCAATTTCTCCTGCCATCAGACAAGCCCTAGGCAATTCGATCATTGTACCGATAGTATACGAGATCTTAGCACCCTTTTCAGCCATAACCTCATCTGCTACATCCTCTGCGACTTGACGTAGCATAGCCAACTCATTCTTATCCATTACCAGCGGAATTTCAATTTCCGGTGAAACCTCATAACCCTCAGCTACTAGGCGAGCTGCAGCTTGGAATATTGCGCGTACTTGCATCTTGTAGATTTCTGGATAAGTGATACCCAGACGGCATCCTCTATGCCCTAACATAGGGTTAAATTCATGGAGGTTACGTGCTTTAGACAGTAGAACCTCAAGTTCAGCTAATTTGGCTGGATCAGCTTTAGTCCTTTTTAGTTCCGCTATTTCCAAGACCAGCTCTTCGATATTCGGCAGGAATTCATGTAAAGGAGGATCCAGCAGGCGGATAGTAACAGGCAGCCCATTCATTACCTTGAGAATTCCATAAAAATCATCTTCTTGAACCGTTAGCAACTTAGCTAGCTCAGCTTCTCTCTCTTCCAAAGTATCAGAGAGAATCATCTTCTGTACAATAGGTAACCTATCTGTTGCCATGAACATATGCTCAGTACGGCAAAGTCCAATACCTTCAGCCCCAAATTCGCGAGCTTTTTCAGCATCTGCAGGATTATCAGCATTAGTTCTAACGGACAGTACCTTTATTTCGTTAGCCCAATCCAGAATCTGTTGGAATTCAGGACTTAATTCGGGATCGATCAGCTTAACTTCTCCTAACATAACAGTACCGGCACTACCGTCTAAGGAAATCATATCTCCTTCTTTGATAACCTTGTTGTCAACAGTAATTGTTCCGGCCTCATAATTAATCTTTAAGGCTTCACAACCACATACACAAGATTTACCCATACCCCGGGCTACGACTGCAGCATGAGAGGTCATGCCGCCCCTACTTGTTAAAATACCTTGAGCATAAACCATGCCATGAATATCATCAGGAGTGGTTTCTGTGCGTACTAAGATAACCTTCTTACCTTCTTGGCCTAAGACTTCAGCCTTATCTGAGTCAAATACAACCTGACCAGAGGCAGCACCAGGTGAAGCAGGAAGGCCCTTAGCAATCACTTCTAGTTTTGCCGCAGGATCAATCCGACGATGCAACAATTGATCTAATGAGGCAGGATCTACTCTCAAAATTGCTTCTTCTTTAGTAATAAGTCCTTCATTAACCATATCAACAGCAACCTTGACAGCAGCACTGGCAGTTCTCTTACCGCTTCTAGTCTGCAACATATACAGTTTACCCCGTTCAATTGTAAACTCTATATCCTGCATATCCCGGTAATGGTTTTCCAGTTTATGGTAAATCTCAACAAATTGCTCATATACAGCTGGCATATCTTCTTTTAATTTGTCAATTGGCTGGGGAGTGCGGATACCGGCTACAACGTCTTCACCCTGGGCGTTAATCAAATACTCACCGTAGAGCTTCTTTTCGCCAGTAGATGGGTTTCTAGTAAAGGCTACACCTGTACCGGAATCATCACCCATGTTACCGAAAACCATGATCTGTACGTTTACTGCTGTACCAAGGCTTTCCGGTATCTTGTTGATCTTGCGATATACCTCGGCTCTAGGATTATACCAAGAAGCAAATACAGCCTGAACAGCCATCAACAATTGTTGCTTGGGATCTTGGGGAAATTCTTCGCCAGCTTCCCGCTTAACTATTGTTTTATAGTTCTGAATCAGTTTTTCCAAGCTCTCCTCGGAAAGATCCTTATCTAGGTCTACACTTTGTTCATTTTTTTGCTTCTCAAGAGCAGCTTCAAAATGAAAATGCTCTATACCCATTACAACTTCAGCAAACATTTGAATAAACCGACGATAACTATCTAAGGCAAAACGACGGTTTTGAGTAGTATTAGCTAAACCTTGAACTGTCTGGTCATTCAGACCTAAATTCAAAATAGTGTCCATCATACCGGGCATGGAAATAGGGGCTCCAGAACGAACCGACACTAATAATGGGTCGTTGAGATCCCCAAATTTCTTACCTACTTGGGTCTCAACACTATTAAGTTTTTCCCATAGCTCCTCTTCTAGACCCTCAGGAAATTGTTTACCCTGCTTAAAATACTCAATACAAGCCTCAGTAGTGATTGTAAGTCCCGGGGGTACAGGTAGACCAAGATTAGTCATTTCTGCTAAGTTAGCGCCTTTACCGCCTAATAGATTTTTTTGCTGGGCATTTCCTTCTTTGAATAGATAAACATACTTAATTTTTGCCACTTTGCTCACCTCTATAATATATTTGCAGTATTCTGCTGGCAGTTTCTTCTATAGCCTTACTGGAAACATCTATAATTGGGCAACCTAATTTTTTCATAATACCCTCAGCATATTCTATCTCTTCTAAGATTCTTTTATAGCTGGCATATTCAGCATTGGGAGCTAATCCTAATGCCTTTAAGCGTTCTTGACGAATAGGGTTTAGTACATCAGGGCGCACCGTTAGGCCGATAATTTTTTTGCTATCTTTGGCTTGCATCAACTCTTCTGGAGGTGCAACTTCCGGTACCAACGGGATATTAGCCGCCTTTATACGTTTATTAGCTAAGTACATACATAATGGTGTCTTAGATGTTCGAGATATCCCCACCAAAACAAGATCGGCATAAAGAATTCCACGGGGGTCTTTGCCATCATCATATTTGACAGCGAATTCAATAGCCTCTACTCGGTGAAAATACTCAGCATCTAATTTATGAAGGAGTCCTGGTTCATAGTGAGGCACCTTACTGGAAACTTTTTCTATAGCCTCCATCATAGGACCTAGGACGTCTACCGCAATTAATTTCTTCTTCTTCGCTAACTTAGTCATCTGCTCTCTAAGTTGGGGAATAACCAAAGTGTAGGCCACAATGGCCTTTTTCTGGGCAGCCTCTTCCAAAACCTGGGCCAGATGCTCCTCATCCTGGACATAGGGGACACGAATTAGGTCTGCCTGACCTGAATTAAATTGACTAATTGCAGCTTTAGCTACAAATTCTGCGGTCTCCCCGATTGAATCAGAAATTACATAGATTAGTGGAGTGGATATCTTGTTTCCCCCCTTGTTTGATTGGTTTACCTTGACCCAATTCATAGAAAGCCCTTGTAATAGTTGTTTTGGTAACTCTACCTACTACCTCTAGGCCTGATCTACCCTCATGATATACAGGTCTGACTACAGGCAGTGAATCAATCTCATGTATCACCAGCAATTGGGCCGCATGCCAGAGGCTATCTTCCGGATTTACAGTAATTACATTAGGCATTCTAGTCATAACTACTGTGATCGGAACTTTATGTATATCCCCTTGGCCTAAAGCTATCTTCAAGAGATCTTTTCTGGAAACAACCCCTTCTAAGAGACCTCCCTCACTCACTATAAACAAACTTCCTACATCTAAAACAAAAAGGGTAACAATTGTCTCATAGACAGAGGATTTTACGCTAACAACTGCCGGAACAGCCTTTAAATCCTTTACTTGGATTTTTTTCAATTCTTCACTTACTTCAGAGATAATACTTTTGCCGGTATAAAAATAACCCACCCGAGGGCGAGCCTCTAACAGATTTGCTTTGGTCAACAAGCTCAAATCCGGCCGCAAGGTAGCCCGGGCTACACCAAGTTGATTGGCTATTTTCTCTCCATTAATTGGCCCTTGCTCTTTAACTATTTTCAGAATAGCTTCCTGACGCTCAGTGAGCCTGATAATATCTCCCCCCCTTATATAACAAGTATGTATCTATTATGCTACACTATTTATCACATTTCAATAAAAATGTTATATTATATTCTGTAAACTTTCAATAACATAACATTAATAGTTTATATTTTTTAGCCTTTCATCCAATAATTCGACTATATTTATTCCTAATTTATTCTGGCGAAAATTAAGGGCAGCAACTTCAATGATTGAAGCAATTGTTCGTCCCGGTCTTACCGGAATACGTATATATGGTATCTTGATTCCTAAGATTTCCTTATACTCATAATGATCACCCAAGCGATCATAGTCATAAGGCGGCAACCAGGGCTCAAGATGAACGATTATATCAATTTTTTTGTCAGCGCGAATAGCTTTTAAGCCATAAAGAGTACGAATATCTAAAATGCCAATACCCCTTACTTCTAATAAATCCTTAGTTAATTCTGGACCACTGCCAAAAAGCATATCCGGTCTGGGTCTTTTGATTGTTACACTGTCATCGGCTACCAAGAGATGATTATCTTGTAGTAAAGCCAGAGCCGTTTCACTTTTGCCAATCCCACTCTCGCCGGTAATCAAAACCCCAACGCCATAGACATCCATTAAAGTTGCATGACATTGAATACTCTCAGCCAACTGGTTCTGTAAGTAAAGGGTCAAGTCCACTTTAAGGTCAGAGGTTTCCTTCTCACTCCATAATAACCAGCGCTTATTATCCCTGGCGGCTTCAATAAAGTCTTCCATTATTTCGTTTTTATTAGCAATAATTAAGCAGGGGATCTCTTTACTCATTAGTTTATATATAGATCTGCGACGTTCTTCTTGAGATAAATTCTGCAAATAATAAATCTCGGCATTACCTAACATTTGAATCTGTTTGTATTGAAAGAAACCATAAAAACCAGTGAGCTGCAAACCTGAGCGATTTACCTCATATTCAGTCACAGCCTGTTCAGGGTCACCCTCAACCACTACCTTTAATTTAAAAGTATCAATTATCTTTTGGATATTAATGCTGTTCATCTTATCAATCCCCTAACTACAAAAAATGGTTCTTGTATATTGTGTGAAATAAAGCGCAGATTTAGTCACTAACGACTAAATCTGCGCTTCATTTATGCCAAAATAATTAATACCTAGCGATGACTTACCCTCTCAAGGCAAACATCTGACTAACATCTTCTGCGCCCCAAGTATCCACGATTGCAGCCAGTTCCTTGTGATCCTTGGCGTAATCTCGTAAGGACACTCCCTTTAAGCTAGCATCTATAGCCTGTCTCATAGACATAGAACCAGCCCGGGCACCCATCGGATGACCATGAATAGCACCGCCGGCCGCCACACAGACATCAATACCACAAGTCTTCACAATGTGGGGGATACTTCCCTGAGTAGTTCCTCCTGAAATACAAGGCAGCAATTTTCTCATGCCGAATAATGGCATACGGGCATTGTTAACCTGCATTTCATACTTATTCATTACAACGGGGAATTTCCCGTAAGGGCTGGTGATAATCGCCATGTCTGCTCCAGCCATTCTAGCTAATTTACCCATCAATAATGGAGAGCTTATTCCATGATAAGGTGAGCCGAACATTGCTCCGGAGAAGTCTACGTGAGCTAGAATAGGTACGTTGATATCCGGGTCCTCACATATTTCCTGAGCAGCAGAGAAGCCTACAGTATAGAAATTCATCATCAAAGCGTTAGCACCGGCCTCAATAGCTCTCTTGGCGTGTTCTCTCATTTTCCAAACGTTGTCGGTAATGTTTACTGTATAAAGGGTCATTTCGCCTTTTTCTTCATCAGCCTTCTTTAAAGCAGCCATTATGGCTTTTACTCGGTCCACTAAGGGGCAGAAATCCAGGTCAGCAGCCAGCAATTCGTCATCCTTGATAATATCAGTACCACCCCGGGCCACCTCATAACACATAGCCGCTCCTTCAGGAGGTGTCCAACCAGTACAAGGCTTAACCATGTTGTTGATGAAAGGTCTGTCTTTTACCCCGGTCAGCTCCCGCAAACCTTCAATTCCAAATTTAGGCCCTTTAAAGCCTTGGACAAACTTTTTGGGGAAATATAGATCTAATAGCTTTAGTCTCCCGGCGTTGGCAATATTACCAATGACAGAGGTCAGCAGCATAGGAATCTGCGGATTGAAGTTTGCAGTCGGAAAAGCGACTTGCATAATAAACTTTCTGTGGGTAACATCCTTAGGAACTTCAAATTCATAGTCGGGAATCTCAAATATTCCTGTAACCTTACCACCGTGCTTAATCTTAACCTTGTTGGTTTCACCGGGAACCTCAACCCAGGTACCAGTAGTCTGCTCGTCAGCTATAGCAACGGCATACTTGGTAACGTCCTTTGTATTTGTTTCAATAAAGTAAGTCGCAATAATATAGTCCTCGTCTAAGCACACCTCAGGAAAACCGAAAGTAAATTCATTCATTGATCATACCTCCATTTTTAATTGATTATTTTACTATCCTTCAACACTTAAATTAGTCATCAAATTGATCTAAGAGCTCTAGTAGACCAGTCATCGCAATTTCTTCATCCTCCCCCTCCGTTATGATAGTAATTTTGTCACCTTTACCAGCTCCAAGACTGAGTAAAGAAATAATACTTTTAGCGTTTACTGTTTGATTTCCTTTCTTGAGGGTGATCTGCGACTTATAGCTGCTGGCCTTTTTAACGAAGACTGAAGCAGGCCGAGCATGAAGACCCGTTTTGTTCTTAATCACAAATTCTCTTTCCTGCAAGTTAAACACCCCCGTTCCCTCTCAAAGTCTAACTATAGATAGACAGCAACATCACTTGTCATAATCAGGATTCAAGAGAAATTTAGGTTGTTCACCATTTAGTAGCTTAAATAAATCATCCACCACCATATTAGTATGGTTCTCGATTACTTCGTCTGCTGTCCCTGCTAAGTGAGGAGTTGCAAAAACATTGTCTAAGGTTAGCAAGGGGTCACGATCAGGTCCGGTAGGTTCTTGATGGAATACATCTATGGCAGCCCCGGCAATTTTCTTATTCTTTAAAGCCTCATACAGAGCATCGTGATCGATTACAGCAGCCCGAGCACTATTAATCATATAAGCAGTTGGCTTCATTAGAGCTATTTCTTCAGCTCCAATCATACTCTTGGTTTCATCGCTAACGTTCATATGCAAGGAAACCACATCAGCCGTCTTTAAAAGAGTGGGTAAGTCCACCTTTTCCACATTATGCTGAGCATAGAGATTTGAATCGTTCACATAAGGGTCATAAGCAATTACCTTGCTGCCAAAAGCATTAAAGAGACGGGACACACTTCTGCCGATATTTCCGAAACCTACTAAGCCTACTGTCAGGCTGGCCAGCTCTCTGGTACGAAAGATAGTATAAAAGTCCAGCCATTCTTGCCATTTTTTGGCATGAAGCCACTCCGTCGCCGGACGGATTTTCTTAATTACGGCTAGAGTCATCAGGATAGTAAACTCAGCCACTGAATTAAAGTTCCGACCCGGTGTATAGAGAATCGGGATTTTCCGCTCATTACAAGCTTTGATGTCAATAGTGGGATCATCACCACGCAGGCCTCGACAAACTCCGATAATCTTCAACTGAGGGTTGGCTTCAATAACCTCTCGGTGAACCTCATCGGTCTCCACTATTAAGATGTCCTTACCTTGAACCATTTTTTTTAGTTCTTCCTGGGTATTAGGCCGGCCTTGTTCTAACCAGTTATGATACTTCACATCCATTTTTTCCTGTAATCTGGCAATTCCTTGGTCACTAAATGAAGCAGTTACTAAGACCTTCATTTTTTCCATACTCTAAACTCCTTTGCCGATTAATCCAAATTAGTATGTTAATCTTATGTGCCATTTATACAGACTAGTTTGCCTAGTCCCGTGAAAAGCCTTAAGTCCTAGCCCTTCGATCCTCCAAATTATTCATAAACTCCTCACTGGCCCCGGCAGCCATCTGCCAAGCCCGGCGATTCTTGCGGAAGAAGAAATATACTATAAGGTAAACAGCTATAGCAATAGCTATGGTAACAAATCTAATCCCCTCCGGTGCCGCAAAGGCTTTATAAGCAAGCCACAGCAGGGGATTATTACCAATTGACCAGGCGGAAACCATGGAACCAGCGGCAGGCATCTCCACCCCGGAGTTTATGGCAGCCTGGGTAAATACCGAAGCAATGTCAGAGTTACACCAATGAGCAGCCCCATACCAGACAGCCCCAGTAATCAAAGCGCTTAAAATATTTCCTCGCATTACAGTAACTATACCTATAACCATAAAAGGCATTGCTGGAAGGTCCGCCAAAGGCAAGATAATATTACCCGGTAGAATTACGGAGATCAGTAGGATAATAGGTATTAAGAGTAACCCTGTAGTAAGGGTGGCCTCCTCACCAAAAAGTACTGCAGAGTCCATGGAGATATAAAAATTATCTCGTTTGATTTCTCCTTTGCGGATTCTGCTGTTTAAGGTTTGGCTTATGGGAATAAGCCCCTTAACAAAAAGGCCAGAAACTGCAGGGTATAAAGCCATAACCGCACCTGTTATGATGGCAGTTTGCAAGATGTTAGACCAGCCTTCTAAAGTACCGATCTTAGGTAGATTAGCAATTATGGCTATAACCAGACCAATGATCAAACCCATACTGATAGGTTCACCCCAAAAACCGAACCTTTCCTTCAGCCTTTCGGGATTGAGCTTAATATCATAGATACGAAGTTTGATTAGAATCCATTTGGCAACAATTGCAAAAGGGGCACAGTTTGTAGAGGCACAAGTAGTATTGGTTATACCATCATATCCGTAATACTCCTGAATAGCCGGTGCCAGCCAATCGGCTATCAAAAGCAGAATAAGGTTAGCATACATTGCGAAGACAATACCTAACCAGAAACTTCCTGTCACCAGTTGGACTATGGCCGCCCAGAACACGAATTGATAGTAATTCCAGATGTCCGTGGGGTGAAATGTGTCTGTCCACCTAGTTAAAAAAAGTAAGAGATCGAAAAATACACCGAAAACCAGATAAAACAAGCCAATCTGATTAGCATAAACTATTACCGCTGCAGCAG
>JAPXME010000038.1:10548-11982 GCA_033809185.1 Clostridiaceae bacterium | reverse complement strand
GTCCGTAGACAAATGGAAAAATCGCAAAAAGAATACTATTTGCGGGAACAAGTTAAGGCGATCCAAAAAGAATTAGGCGATGGAAAAAGCTCAGAAGCTGATGAGTATCGACATCAAATTGCTGAAGCTAAGTTAGAGAAGGAAGTGGAAGAAAAGGCTCTCAAAGAGGTTGAGAGACTGGAAAATATGCCACCGATGGCAGCGGAATCAGGTGTCATCCGAAATTACTTAGATTGGATATTAGCTTTGCCTTGGCATACTTTGACTGAAGATCGTTTAGAGATCAAAGCAGCAGAGGAAATACTCAATAAGAATCATTATGGATTGAAAGATGCTAAAGAAAGAATTCTGGAATACTTAGCTGTCCGTAAATTGAAGAATCAAATCAAAGGACCGATTATTTGTTTTGTTGGACCACCAGGTGTAGGGAAAACTTCTTTAGCTAAATCAATTGCCGATGCCTTAGATCGTAAATTTGTGCGCATGTCCCTAGGTGGAGTGCGGGACGAGGCAGAGATTAGAGGTCATAGGCGTACATATGTGGGAGCTATGCCGGGACGAATCATCCAGGGATTACGGACTGCTGGTACTAGAAATCCAGTTTTCTTATTAGATGAAGTAGACAAGATGAGTGTCGATTTTCGTGGTGATCCTTCTGCGGCACTGTTAGAGGTCTTAGATCCTGAACAGAATAACACCTTCAGCGACCATTATATTGAAGTTCCAGTAGATCTCTCCCAAGTGCTTTTTATTACTACGGCAAATGTAGCTTATAATATACCTAAACCTCTGTTAGATAGGATGGAATTGATTTATCTGCCTGGTTATACAGAGCAAGAGAAATTTCAGATCGCTAAGAGATACCTACTGCCCAACCAAACAGATGATCACGGTTTAGAGAAAAGACAACTCCAGATTAATAACGATGCCTTGTTAAATATTATCAGATACTATACCCGTGAATCTGGTGTACGTAACCTTAATCGTGAATTAGCAAAGGTGGCGCGTAAAGCGGCAAAACGTATTGCTGAAGGGACTCAAAAACGGGTCGTAGTTACAGCTAAAAACCTGGAGAAATTCTTAGGGATAACCCGTTTTCGTTATGGCTTATCAGAGAAAGAAAGCATGGTGGGGGTAGCCACAGGCCTAGCTTGGACCGAAGTAGGCGGGGATATTTTACAGATTGAAGTTTCCCTAATGAAAGGTAAGGGTATGCTTATTCTGACAGGTAAATTAGGAGATGTGATGAAAGAATCTGCTCAAGCAGGATATACCTATATACGCTCTAGGGCTCAAATGCTGAACATTGAAGAAAACTTCCACGAGAAATACGATGTGCATATCCACGTGCCAGAGGGAGCTATTCCTAAAGATGGACCCTCAGCCGGAATTACTATGGCTACAGCTTTAGCCTCGGCCCTAACTAACCGTAAA
>JAPXME010000038.1:0-10538 GCA_033809185.1 Clostridiaceae bacterium | reverse complement strand
ACGGGAGAAATAACTCTTCGTGGCAGAGTCTTACCAGTAGGGGGTATTAAGGAAAAAGTGCTGGCTGCCCATAGAGCCGGTAACAAAATTATCATACTTCCGAAGGAGAATAAAAGGGATTTAGAAGATATCCCTGCTAATATCAGAAAAGATCTCCGGTTTATTATGGTTGAACACATCGAAGAAGTATTAGAACAGGCCTTAGAATAGGCCTCTGGAGGAATAAATTTCAGATTAGAGGGAGGAGTTGGTTGAAGAATGAAAATAAGCAAGGCCGAATTCACAATAAGTGCAGTAGGTCCTAAGCAGTATCCCCAGCTAGGGCAGCCGGAAATTGCTTTAGTCGGTCGCTCTAATGTAGGCAAATCCTCTCTGATCAATAAATTTATTAATCGTAAGGGTTTGGCCAGAACTAGCAGTCAGCCGGGAAAAACCCAAACTCTGAATTTTTATCATTTGAACGAGGCTTGGTTTTTTGTGGATTTGCCCGGTTATGGTTATGCAAAAGTATCTAAAGCAGAGCAACATCGATGGGGAAGATTTATCGATGAATATTTAACTAAACGCGAGGAATTGGTAGGAATCATCCAGCTAGTAGATATTCGGCACCCACCTACAAAGGATGATATCACTATGGCCGAGTGGCTCAAGGCATCTGGTATACCGTTTATAATAGTAGCTAATAAAGCCGATAAAATTAGTCGCGGACGTTGGTCTGGGGCTACGGATCTTATCAAGAAGGAATTAGGCTTACCAAATAAGGATAATATAATCGTCTTTTCCGCTGAAAATGGTGCGGGTCTCCCCGATCTAATGACCTGGGTAACTAATATTCTCCGAGGAAGCGGGATAGATATTATGAATGATCAGTAAAATATATACAAAACAGCCAAAAAACATTAAGATGAAGTAGAGAGTTAAATAATAAAAATAAGGAGTGAAGGAGTAATGCCACAGAATCTATATAAATCTCGGACTAATAAAGTGATTGATGGTGTTTGTGGTGGCATAGGGGAATATTTAAATATTGATCCAACTCTTATTCGTTTACTTTGGGTCATGGCCATTTTTTTAGGTGGTAGCGGAGTTATTCTTTATTTTATTGCTATGTTCATTATCCCGACAAGTCCCGTTGAACATTCATCAACAGTTACAACGCAGCCTCCAACAACGGAAACAGAGAAAGGGCAACAGCAAGAACAACATACTGAAGAAACAGCTTCTACTACTTATTCTCCAGCTTCAGCAAATAATACACACGCCAATAATACTAACGAGCGTAGTCATTTGATAATCGGTCTAATTCTGATCATAGGCGGATTTTACTATTTGTTGAATAGGTTTTTTCCCTTTTTCTCTTTTAGATATTGGTGGCCGGTAGTATTCATTATTCTAGGTGTATTTGTAATAACCAGGAGCAAGGGAGGTACACGCTAGATGAAACGGTCCAATATCTTCGGCGGGATAATCTTAATCTTTATTGGCCTAGTATTATTACTAGTTAACCTGGGTTATTTACAATGGAATTTTTTCATAACTTTCTTTAGTTTCTGGCCTATATTTCTAATAGCTTTAGGATTGCTAATAATTTTTCGTGGTAGACTATGGGTTCAAATACTGGCCCTACTGCTTATTCTTGTACTTCCCTTTTTGTATTATTTTGGGGTTGGCTCATTGAATAGCTTACAGTTCATAAGGCCCAACTCAATAAATACCTATTCAGTTAGCAGACAAAAAACCAAGGAATATTCCTGGTCTATGGCTAATGAACCCAAAATAGAAAAGGCCGAATTAGACTTAGCCTACGGGGTGGGAAAAGTAATATTAGATTCCCTAAGTAGCTCCTCTAAGCTCCTAGATGTTAAAGTGGTAAGTTCTTTTGGGAAACCAGATATTAGTGTAAATCAAAGGGGTTCTACAGCAAAAATCAGCGTTGAGCAGGCTGAACGCAGTTTCTTTTTTATCCCGGGCATAGTAAGTAACGGCGGCGGCCGTGAGGATTGCGAATTGAATCTTAATCGGGATGTTATCTGGGCACTGGATTTAAAAACCGGCGTTTCTCAATCCATAATTAATCTGGAAGATATAAAATTCAACAAATTATCTGCGGAAACCGGTGTTGGTGCAGTAAAATTCATTTTAGGTGATATGGGAATTGATGCTGACATGGAATTGGATGCGGGGGTCGGGGAACTGACCATTGTTATACCCAAAGATGTAGGAGTAAGAGTTGATGTTGATACAGGTTTAGGTGCAATAGATCTACCTGGTTCATGGCAAAGGAAAGGAGATACTTACACCAACTCCAAATACTCTCAAGCAAATACCAACATTAACCTAACAATCAAGCAAGGGATAGGTAAAGTAGAAATCGTCACAAAGTGAGGAATAACAAGAACCGGAGTAACGCTTCCTCGCCTGGAAATGTCTAAACTCGTACCGTAAGAAACAGCTTACCAGTCGAAATTCGCCATCTATGGCTTAGTTCACTTAGCCCGGCACGTCCTGTGCCGGGCTAAGCTGTATCTAACGGTATTTCTTCAACTTACAACACACTTTATCTAGTAGTGTTTTTTGCAGATAGAGTGGGAATTTAACAAGCAAAGCGACAACCGACAACTTGACAGAGAGTTGTCGGAGTGTTACAATGTGTAAGAAAATGGTTAGCGTTTAGGAGGTTTGGAGATGTTATTCAAAAATAAAAAGAAGAGAATTTGCACTTTTGTGTTGGTTATAATGCTGACAATGGTAATGGTGGTATCAACAGCTTGTGGTGGGAGCGCTAATACAAGTGGAAAGCCTACCTTAGTATTGGCAGAGCCTGACTGGGAGAGTGTGAGATTTCACAATGAAATAGTCCGTTTCATTATTGAAGAGGGATATGGTTATCCTACGGACACTACCCCTGGTTCGACGCCTGTGACCTTTTTAGGGCTTAGACAAGGAGATATTGATATTTATACAGAGGTTTGGACGGATAATATTTCTGATTATCAAGAGGCCCTGGAACTAGGTGATGTTAAGGAGTTAGCTGTTAATTTTGATGACGATTACCAAGGGATCTATGTACCAACTTATGTTATAAAGGGTGACCCAGCAAGGGGTATAAAAGCTTTAGCACCTGATCTAAAGTCAGTGGAAGACTTAGATAAATATTGGGAAATATTCAGAGATCCTGAGGATAATAATAAGGGCAGAATTATTGGTGCCTTGCCTGGTTGGGCTGCAGACGTGATCATGACTGAAAAAGTAGCGGCTTATGGTTTGGATAAGAATTATAATTTATTCCGTCCAGGTTCGGCTGCCGCTTTAGATACTTCAATAGTTCAAGCTTATGAAAAAGGTGAGCCCTGGCTGGGCTATTATTGGGAACCGACATGGATTGTGGGTAAGTACGATATGACACTTTTAGAGGAAGCACCATATAACGCCCAAGAGTGGGCAGAAGGAAATTATCGGACTGCTTTTCCGGCAGTAAGAGTTACTGTCTGTGTCAATAAGGATATGGAAACTAAGGCTCCGGAGATAGTAAATTTCTTAAGTAATTATGAGACTAGTAGTGCTATTACCAGTGAAGGCTTGGCTTATATGCAGGAAAACAATGTGGGGCCGGTAGTAGCGGCTAAGTGGTTCTTCGAGAATTACCAGGAGATGTGGAAAAGTTGGGTGCCTGAGGATATAGCACAAAAGATTGAAGCTGCCCTATAACTGAAGAGCCTATTGACAGAAGGAAGGTGAAAGTTGCCGCCTCAAGGCGGCAACCCATAATATGAGAGAATTTCTGACGGCAATTAATGTAGAAAATTTAATCCGCTGGCTTACGGGAGGATTTCCCAAGGAAATTACCTTCAAATTCGGTATATATATTGAAAAATTCACTAAGTGGCTGATGCTGAACTATGGGAACATCTTCGATAACATTAGTGATGGCATCCTCTGGTTCATGCTGAGAATCGAGAACCTTCTGAATTGGTTGCCTTGGTGGTTTTTGATCGGACTAGTCTTTGTTCTGGGCTGGCGCTTTTATAAGCTGAGAAACGGAATAATTTTTGCAGTTCTGTTTAGCCTGGTGGGAGTATTTGGTCTGTGGAGTCTGATGATGTCAACCCTGGCCATTGTAATTGCTGCGGTGATAATCTCTTTGCTGATTGGTATTCCTGTTGGTATTTTGGCTGCATCTTCGGGCAAGATAGACATGATTATCAAGCCCATTCTTGATGCGATGCAGACCATGCCAAGCTTTGTTTATTTAATTCCGGCTATGATGTTATTCGGCTTAGGTATGGTTCCGGCAGTATTTGCAACGATAATATATGCAATCCCCCCTGTAATACGCTTAACGAATTTAGGAATTCGGAATGTTCCGCAGGATATGGTAGAGGCGGCTCATTCCTTCGGGTCTTCACGAATACAGACTTTATTCAAAGTCCAGCTACCCCAAGCCTTACCATCAATAATGACTGGTGTCAACCAGACTACAATGATGGCGATTTCCATGGTTGTTACTGCTTCTATGGTTGGAGCTAAAGGCTTAGGAATGGAGGTTCTGCAGGCTATCGGTCAAATCAATATAGCCAGGGGCTTCGATGCCGGTCTAAGCATTGTAATTATGGCAGTTATTATCGATAGAATAATTCAGGGACTAGTGAATAAGACACAGGTTCCCCAATAGAATTTTTTATTCTCGATGAAAAGTAGAGAAGTGGGTGGGATTAATGACAGTTAAAATTGAAGTGCAAAACTTAAGTAAAATCTTTGGGCGTAATCCTAAGGCCATCTTAGAAAAACTCAAAGCCGGGGAAAAAAAAGAAGACATCTTACGGGAAAGTGAACATACCGTAGGTATATATGATATTAATTTCAAAGTTGAAGAAGGCGAAATCTTTGTGATTATGGGGCTTTCAGGAAGCGGTAAATCCACCTTGATCCGCTGCCTGAATCTCCTAAATAAACCGACTGCAGGACATATCTTTGTCGATGGCGTCGATATTACAAAATTAACAGGCCAAGAATTGCGAGAATACAGACAAAAGAAGGTAGCTATGGTCTTCCAAAACTTTGGTTTACTGACCCATCGTACAGTTCTAGGTAATGTAGAATATGGTCTAGAAGTAAGAGGTGTCCCCAAAGCAGAGAGGCAAGAGATTGCTCAGAGATACTTAGAAATTGTCGGTTTAGGCGATTGGGGAGCCAAGAACCCTGCTGAGCTTTCTGGTGGTATGAAGCAACGGGTAGGTTTGGCCAGAGCTTTGGCTAATGATCCAGATATTCTTTTGATGGATGAGCCTTTTAGTGCCTTAGATCCTCTAATCAGACGGGATATGCAGTCAGAACTGTTGGATTTACAGGCCAAGCTGAAAAAAACCATCGTTTTCATTACCCATGATGTTAACGAGGCTTTCAAGCTAGGAGATCATGTGGCGGTAATGCGCGATGGTTTGGTTGAGCAGATCGGAACGCCAGAAGAGATTCTGGAGAATCCGGCCAGCAGTTATATGGCTGAATTTGTTCAAGATGTAGATAAATCAAAGGTTTTACAGGCTAAGAATGTAATGGTGAAGCCAAATGCTGTTGTCTCTATCAAAGACGGCCCTAAAGTAGCCATAAAAGAAATGAAGAACAACGGGATTTCCAGTGTATTTGTAGTAGACGAAGGAAGACGACTTAAAGGTCTGGTTACTATTGACGATACTGTTAAGGCTATCCGAGAAGGCCAAAACTTAAGTCAGATTTTGAATAATAATTATTGCACAACTGAACCTGAGGCATTACTGCAGGATCTAATTCCTATTGCGACACAAAGCAAGTATCCAATTGCTGTCCTTGATGAGGAAGGTCGTCTTGTAGGGATTATTATGAGAGTTTCGGTTCTTGCAGCTTTATAAAAAGGAAAAATAGGTTAATAAGAACCGTCTTCTTGTGTTGTGTATTAATTGTTGCCTTTTAATTCAGCTAAGAGGATACCACTTAATACTAGGATTGCTCCTAGTATTATTTTTATTGTTACTGGTTCGCCACCTAGAGTAATAGAAGTGATGGCGGCAAAGACTGGTTCACAAGAAAGAATTAGAGCCGTGCGGCTAGGAGAGGTATAACGCTGAACGTTATTCTGCACGAGAAAAGCAAAGACTGTAGCCAGTAGACTTGTAATAGCTATAGCCAGTATAACTTGGCCTGTCCAAACTGTAGGTATTGTTTCTACAGGAAGCAAAAAGGACATAATTAAGCTCAAAACGCCTACGACTAGGATCTGAACCATAGTTAGATGATTAGGGTCCAGCTTGTCTGCATAACGCCCGACAAAAATAATATGAAGGGCAAAACCACAGGCACAGCCAAAAACCAAGAGATCCCCAATCTGTACTGATAGGCCGGGACCGAGGGTTAAGAAGGCAAGACCTGCTGTTGCTAAGATGGAACCGCCCACCACAAAAATGTTGGGCAATTTTTTGCTCAAGAAAATACTAAAAAAGGGAACCAGAATTACTGAAAGACCAGTAATAAATCCGGCGTTAGTGGCAGTAGTGAAGATTAAGCCTATAGTTTGAAAAGCATATCCCGCAAAAAGAAGAATGCCAATTATTAAGCCAGCATACCAAAGCTGCTTTGAAAAGATTTTTTTGCCGGGACGGCTGATTAATAGCAAGCAAAAGAAGGAAAGAAGAAATCTGATGGCCAAAAAAGTAAAAGGCGTTATTCCTTCTAAAGCGTTTTTGACTAATATAAAAGTTGAACCCCAGATAAAGGCTACGGCAAGAAGAAGAATATCGGCCTGCCAGGTTTTTAATTGTCTCATCTTGATGCTCCCTTCTGACCAATAAAACTATTCTGTCACAGGTTAAAAGGGGTGTCAAGGGACAAAACCTACAAGGGTTCACACTTCATCTGTTCTCTTTGAACGTTTTGCTACGGACAATAAGAACTAGTCCGTTGGCAGTTGAAATCGATCTAGCGGGATAATCCCCAGCAGTTCCTTCTCATTAAGCATTATCTCCTGCATTTTTAGCCAGGAATCTTCACTGAGCTGTCCGACCTGCCAACAGTCCGTATTTTTATAGCGGCCGGCTGCCCTTTGTAAGCTCCTTTCAGAATAATCGGGGAAAAAAGGTTGAAGGGCTTCAGCAATATTAGCTGGAGATTCTTGATCCAACCAGTTTTGAGCCCCTTTTACTGCCCGGAGAAAACTATTGCTGATAGAAGGGTTATTCTGGGCGAAATCACTGGTAACCATTAACGTATGGGCAGGTAAATTTCGATCTTTAAATTGCAGGGCTGGAATGATCAAAGCTGCCCCTTCGGATTCCAGCTTACTTACAAAAGGCTCCTCAGTCAGAATATAACTGCCACTCCCAGCCTCATATATGGCTGGGATTTCTTCGTAGGATAGGTTTTCTATGGGACTATAGGATAGGAAGGGGTTTAGTTTGTCTTTGCGCAGTTCGTTGTAAAGGAGAATCCAGGGTAATTCCCCTCCCTGATAACCCAAAATAACCTTACCCTTAATCTTCTGCCGTTCGCCTAGATCTGCATTTCGCGCTAGAAGATAGTAAGCTTCACTTGTACTAAGCTGTCCGATTAAAGAGTAGGTCCTTTTTTCCTGCTGATAGAGATGAAGAATCTTTTCAGCTGTAGTGACTAGAATATGGGTGTTACCAGTATCTAATTGCTCCAGGGCTTGGGCAAAATTACTTTGGCTTTCTATCTTTACATCTAAGCCCTCTTGCTGGAAAAAACCCTGAGAGTGAGCAATATATATTGGAGCATTTTGCAGGGAGCGGTAGGGCTCGCTGATTACAAGCTGAAAATCCGGTATATTCCTTGGCTCTTCATCGGCAGGTTGGCAACTGGAAGAACAGAGTACTAAAGCTATCAAGCAGACGATTAGTTTCAGATTCCATCTGAACAAACTAATCCCTCCTACGACAAGAGATTTCTATTTATAAACATATGCAAGGGATTGATGGATCTATGACAAAGTAAATATTTAGAAGGTATCCTAAAAAACTCTGGAAAGGTTTTTATTGACATTTTGGTCGATATAACATAGACTAAAAATACAAAGTCGATAACATATAGACCAGGAGGTTATGATGAAGAAATATAAGCTGACTGAAAGTGAAGAGAAGTTTGCTGAATTAATTTGGCAGAACGAGCCAATCGGCTCTGGGGATCTTGTGAAATTATCTGAGAAAGAGATGAATTGGAAAAAGTCAACTACATACACAGTGCTTAAAAAGCTATGTGAAAAGGGTCTTTTCAAAAATGAAAACGCCGTAGTTTCTTCTCTTATTACCAAGGATGAATACTACTCCATGCGAAGCATACATTTTGTCGAAGACACCTTTGGAGGATCCTTACCTAAATTTTTGACAGCCTTTATTGGAGGGAGAACATTAAGTAAGCAGCAGGCTGAAGAGTTGAAAAGATTAATTGACGAGCACAAGGAGGGCTAGTAATGAGTGATTTATTTCTCGCTGTTCTAAATATGAGTCTTATAGCGAGCTATGTAATTCTTGTTGTGATGCTTGTCAGGTTACTACTAAAAAAGGCTCCCAAAGTTATCTCCTATGCCCTTTGGGCTGTGGTGGCCCTTCGTCTGATAATTCCCTTTTCTTTTGAAAGTGCGGTTAGTCTTATGCCCCGGAATATGAATCCGGTTCCGTTTCCCCAAGATATTATCTATCAGCAAAATCCCCAGATTAATAGCGGGATAGAAGCAGTTGATGTATTTATAAGCGAATCACTTTCTACACAGACTGTTGGGGCTAGTGTAAACCCATTACAGATATATGTGGGAATAGGAGCATACATTTGGATTATCGGTATAATCTCCTTAATCGTTTATAGCCTTGTCTCAATTTGGCTCTTAAAAAGGCAACTTAAGGATGCCCAATTAATAGAGAGAAATATTCTCCAAGCTAAGAATTTGCAGACTCCTTTTGTCCTTGGCTTAATAAGACCCAAAATATTTTTACCGGAAGGACTTAGTGGTGAAGAGAGGGGCTATATTCTGCTGCACGAACAGACCCACATTCAGCGGAAGGACCATCTCATTAAAATACTGGCTTTTCTTATAGTGGCGATACATTGGTTCAACCCTCTTGTGTGGATAGCGTTCAGGCTAATGAGTACGGACATGGAACTTTCCTGCGACGAAAAAGTACTGAAAGAAATGAATGAAGAAATTAAAAAGCCTTATGCTAATTCATTATTATCCCTTGCTACCGGTAGGCCTATTTTGAACGGAAGTCCCCTGGCCTTTGGAGAAGGCAATGTAAAAGGGAGAATAAGAAATGTCTTAAATTACAAAAAGCCGCGATTTTGGCTTGTCGTCGCTGCTGTAATTGTTGTGGTTGCAGTGGGTGCCGGCTTATTAACAAATCCAGTTAATAAGGCTGTATTTTCCTACGAGCAAGAGGCAATTCAAATAGAAAACTTGGTTAAAGCCTTTGGAAATAAGTTAAAAACGGTTTCCCTGTTGGCACCAGAAGATACTATTAAAGAGAGTATAAAAGAAAACTATAATGAATTTGTTTCATTAACCTTACTTGAAAAATGGCAGGACGATCCTACAAATGCTCCTGGACGAATGGTTTCCAGTCCATGGCCGGAAAGAATAGATATTGTATCAATTGAGAAACAATCAGATTCTGAGTATGTAGTAATTGGGCAGATAATTGAAATGACAAGTGTTGAAATGGAGCAAGGAGGAACGGCTGCAACTAAACCAATAAAACTGATTATAAAAAAGATAGCAGATAAATGGCTTATTGATGATGTAATAGAGGGAACATATCTTATTGAGGAAGCTCCCCCAAGTGATGCGACAGATAGTACTAGGAACTATGAAAAAATAAGTGCATTCTTGAAGGAAGAATGTAAAAAGGTCTATTCTCCCTATTATGAGTTATTGGATTTCAGAATACAGGAATATCAAGAAGAGATGATTGATGGAAATGTTGAAGCAATATTTCTTTACACAGTGGTGCATAAGAACTATGACAGGGATCCAGATACAGTTGGCTACATCAAAGAAGCCAAGGAAAAAGGCGATATACATTATCAGCAACTATATGATGAATACTTACAAGAGCAAGAGATGAATTTTTATTTTAAGGCTGTAATTAATGGCGATGGATCGATAACTTTATATTCCAGAAATCCTGCTATAGAAGCAGAACCTTGGGCGAAAGTACAGATGTCCGATTTTATAATTAGTAAATAAGAAGGAATGAGACGATATCCCATATGAATCACTATCAGTTTCAAAGCAGCTTGATTTTATTGACAATACCATGACAAATGAGTAACATGGATATTAGATTTATAATTGAGAAGCAAACCGATGAGAGGGAAGAAGAAGCTAAAAACCTTGAAGAGAGGTGGGCTCTGAGGCTGCGAGGCTCACTAAGGCTAGTTTAGTTTTGGGTCACCCTTAAGGTGCGGGATTGAAAGGAGTAGATTCCGCCGGTACTGTCCGTTAAAGCAGATTAAGAGAGCCTTTTAGCTATGCTAAAAGGAATTAAGGTGGTACCGCG
>JAPXME010000037.1:3775-12061 GCA_033809185.1 Clostridiaceae bacterium | reverse complement strand
GTATAAGTACCTGGCGGTACAGGCCTGCCTGCATTGTTGACGAGATTCCAGTTCTCATTAATAACCTGAGTTCCACCTGGGAAAATAGTAATCACACGCTGAGCCTGAGCAAATTGTCTATTGTTGGAAAGACGCCACACCACATTACCAGCAGCATTTGTGATCGTAATTTCAATAATCTGATTGGTCCGATACCGCAAGGTTACTTCCTCAGTAGTAATATTAGTTTTGGACAGACTAATCCGCACTGTGTCTCTCCGATTATATACTCGCCGATCAGTAAAAAGTATATGGCGAAGTCCTCTACCTACTCTGGTAGCAATAGGTGTTCCTTGAGGAGGTGTGGGTTCACGGTTACAATCGACTCCCAGAGCTCTCCAAGTTGCATGATCTACAACTCCGGTTACCCGTAAATTCTGACTCCTTTGGAATTCTCTGACAGCCCGTTCTGTGCGGCCACCAAAGTCGCCATCAACTACACCTTGATAGAAGCCTCTCTGTTGCAATTGCCGTTGGAGAAAACGAACTGCCGGTCCTACATCACCAAGCCTTAAAGTAGGACAGAAAAATTGTTCCGGCGGAGCTGGTGGAGGTGTGGGTGTCGGGGGAGCTACAGTACAAGTTACTCCCAAGGCAGTCCAGGTTGCCACATCTACCACACCTGTAACAGGGAGATTTCTTTGCCTCTGGAAGGCTCTAACTGCAGCTTCTGTTCTTGGACCGAAAATACCATCAATAGGCCCGTTGTAGACACCTGCTCTCTGTAGTTGAGTTTGGAGAACTCGTACAAAAGGTCCCGAGTTACCTCTGCGTAGGGTTGGGCACTGTGTGGGCTGTGGTGCCGGAGGAGTCGGGGCAGGAGGTGTCGGGATCGGTGGCATCTGTCCAGTAGGAATGGTGATGATTTGACCTACCACAATGAAATCAGGATTAATAATATTATTGGCCTGTATTATGGCCTGAACAGTAGTCCCAAAGCGCTGGGCTATAGAAAAAAGTGTATCACCCGGCTGAACAACATATTGCATAGGCTACCCTCTCCTTTATCGAGTGTTTCTATACATATTATGTTCCACCGGGTGATTCGGTTAATTAGGTTAATCCAGTTAATAGACTAAATTACGCCTTGAGCCATCATAGCTTCAGCTACTTTGAGGAAACCGGCGATATTTGCTCCGAAAACTAAGTTATATCCATAACCATATTCTTCAGCTACCTGCATCGCGTTATTATGAATATTGACCATAATCTGCTGTAGCTTTTGGTCAACTTCTTCTGCTGTCCAGGAAAGCCTCATGCTATTCTGGGACATTTCAAGAGCTGAAGTAGCCACACCTCCTGCATTAGCAGCTTTTGCAGGTCCTACAATAACATTGTTGGCCAGTAGATATTCAACGGCTTCGTTTGTACAGGGCATATTAGCAGCTTCGCACACGTACTTCACCCCATTAGCTACTATCTGCTTCGCATGTTCTAAATGAATATCATTTTGAGTAGCGGCAGGTATGATGATATCTGCCTTAACACCCCAAGGCTTTTCACCTGGATAAAATTTTACGCCGTACTTGTCTGCATAATCCTGTACTCTATCTCTTCCGGAATTACGCATTTCCACCATATAATCGATTTTTTCGCCTGTTACCCCATCAGGATCGTAAATGTAGCCGTCAGGACCTGAGAGAGTAATGACCTTGCCGCCTAATTCAGCCACCTTTTTGCAGATACCCCAGGCAACATTACCAAAACCGGATATTGCAAAGGTCTTACCTTTAATATTATCGTTTTCATGCTTCAGCATCTCATTACAAAAATAGATAACACCATAGCCAGTAGCTTCTGGTCTGATCAAGCTTCCTCCATATGTCAGACCTTTTCCGGTAAGCACACCATTTTCAAAAGCTCCCCTTATACGGCGATATTGCCCATAGAGGTAACCGATTTCCCTGGGACCTACGCCAATATCACCGGCAGGTACGTCAACATCTGGGCCTATATATCTATATAGCTCAGTCATAAAACTCTGGCAGAATCTCATTATTTCTCCATCTGACCTGCCCCGGGGATCAAAGTCAGAACCACCTTTACCACCGCCAATAGGCAGTCCGGTCAGGGAGTTTTTAAAGGTCTGCTCAAAGGCCAAAAACTTCATAATACTGGCATTAACTGAAGGATGAAATCTTATCCCACCTTTGTAGGGTCCGATAGCTCCATTAAACTGCACTCTATATCCACGGTTTACATAAACTTGCCCCTGATCATCTACCCAAGGTACACGGAATGAAATGACCCTTTCCGGTTCAGAGATTCTTTCCAGAATACCACCCTTGATATATTGCGGGTTTTTGTCGAATACCAATGCTAAAGACTGAAATACCTCTTTAACTGCGTCTAGGAATTCTGTTTCTCCTGCATTTCTTTTCTCTAGTTGCTGATAAACTTGTTCAACATACTCTTGACCATTCATCTCTTGTCCACCCCTTCTAAACTTTATTCTTATTATATATAATTTTTAGCTAAAATAACTAATTCGATAAAATATACTATAGCATAATTTTTTGTTCTTGACTTTACTTTGACACATGTATACAATGCACAATTTAATCACCTATGGACAAAAAACAAGACATATCCAGGAAAAAATAAAGTCGCCACCGCTAGAAGGGCAGCACCGAAAGCTGCCCCCTTTTTATTTTGCTGCCATAACCAACGAGTATATGACAACATGTAGAAGGTAACTATTACAGGAACTAGCATTGCTGTGATATTGTTGATAGTCAGTATCATTAAGGACCCTCCTCTGAAACCGGGGCGGTTTTATTCATTAAACCGGTACGCCGGATTTCTAGGTTAACATCTAGCTGAACATTAGCTGTAGGGTATTTTTCTGCCCAGTTATACTGAACCCATTCCGGCCAGGTCCAAAAATTACGCCGGCTTTCCTCTCCAAAACCAAAGATATCACTTTTGAACTCAACTTGGCTTTTCCTGATTAAATCCATAAGCCCATCTGTAAAGTTCTCCTCGATAAGCCCTTCCAATTCACCGAGCTTTTGGGGGTTTTCATAATTAATTCCGCTTTGGATACTCAATATTTCTCCTTCTAAACATATCTTTACTTTGATCTCCGGTTGTTCTCCATTTAGATCAACCTTAATTGTCGGGTTACGCCTTTTCTGAATCTTTACGATAATGGCTTTTTCTTCTTCTTCCGGATCCGATATCGTGAAATCTGCATCCCTAAATTTATTGGTAATCATCTGATAGAATCGGGTTTCTGTCCCATTCAGGTAACCCACTAAATGTTCACCGCGAAAGGCGGCTAAGCCGATAAATTCCGTTTTATTACCTCCTTCACGCATTATTTCTCCAGGCAAGTAGGAGGTTTCCGTGTAAATTTTTTCTGGATAAGTTTTGTAATGTGCAACTGGGGCATTACTTTCCTTAACCCCTCCATTTCCCTCACTATCAACGTCCTTCTCTTTTCCCGTCTGGCCTACCCCTATTAAGGTAAGCACCGGACTGCTCCCCGGGGACTTCGCTCTTTTACTAAATTCATTTAAAGACGTTTTTAAGGTTAACCCTGTAAATTCCGCCTTTTCCATTGATAAGGCAAATTGCCTGACAGGGTTTTTCTCCAGAGATTCCTGGTTGTTCTTCAATAATTCAGCCGCACTACCCTGAGTTACAGCAACTATAGCATTGCGGCGGATATCTCTGCTTCTAATCAAGGGGTTAATGAATTTATCCAACCCTTCTTGTGCTATCTCGGCTGAAACCACGATCATTTCATTATGCATAAAGGTAAGCTCCCGGCTGAAAAAAATATCAGCTAACTGCACTGCTCCAAAAAGTGAGGCTGCTTCTACGCTGATGATCTCCGTAGCCTTATCTCCCCCTTCCCCATCGCCAGCCAAGGCAGAAGGGATTGCAATTTGAAAGGTAACCTTATTAACATTCTCTTCACCTTTATCAATGCCTAGAGCCAAAATATAGGCTAATTCGTCAGTTTCCCTGCGGCCCCAACAACCTGTCGTGATAAGCGTCAGGCTAAGTAAAATAACAAATAAACTAGCCCTTCTTTTCAGCCGATTCATTCCACTCCCCCTTTTGGCGAAAAACAGCTACTAGCAAAACAATTAACGGTATCAGAAAAGTAAATAACCCCCCTATCATAAGCCTAAGCAGTTCTATTTGAACGCTTTCCGAAATATTTTTGGGGACTAGAGCAATAGTGAAGAACAACACAGCTATAGCCGGCTTGAGTGGTTTTTGCAACGGTATACGAAAAATTTCCTTATATATATAGGCTGAAACAAACATACCCACAGATATCCGTATATAAGCTGCAAAGGTCCAGAACAAGATAAATACTGCTTCTAAGCGATGAAAAAACCGTCCAAAATCTATGCTACGAGCCAGCTGATAAAAGGGCAGATAGGATTCAATGGAGCCTGGATAAGGAATAGCCAATTGGTAAACCAAGGTGGTAATTGAGTAAAGCAAGGACGTTAAAATAATGCTACGACTACCAATTTTTTTTGTTTCCTTTAAGTCGAAGGAGAAATAAGGCACAAGAATTATCAGAATAATGACTTCGCCAAAAACAGAGCATAAAGGAGCAATATATAAAAGTATATTCTTTATCCCGGAACCAAAGAGAGGATACACTTGAGTCAAGTCAATATTCGGTAGTGAACTAAAAAGAATTCCTGCGATGCCAGCAAGAATGAGTGGGAAAAAGATATAGGCACTACGAACTATCGGTTCTAAACCAAGATAGCAGGCCATAAAGGCTGTTAGTACAAAAAGAATCGCCACTATGCTTATGGGAGTATCAGGCAAGGCCGAAATTAAAACAGCATCAGCAAACTCTCTTAACAGATTCCCACTGGTAATGACAATGTATAACAAAAGTAGAAAATTAATGATGAAGCCCGGCACCCTCCCGGCTACCTTTTCAGTAATACGGACAATATTTTCACCAGGATAGCGTTTCAATAATCCACTTAACCAGTGCCATAAGACCAGACTGACAGCTCCGCTGAGTAATGGCAACATCCAGCCTGCAGTGGAGCCGACTTCTATAAAATATTGCGGTAATCCTAAAAATACTTTTGTACCCATAACCACCAGGGTTAGAGTCTTAATTTCACTGGCCCCTATTTTCGTTATTTCCTTCATCCTTAACCCCTTTACCGTAAGACTTTTTTTTCAACCAGCCTCTACTAACCTGAGGCTGTTTGCGCCGATCCAAGGTTTCCGCATAATCCGGTCTTTCTTCCAAGGACCAGACTGGTCCCCTTAGCATTACATCAGGATTGCTGCGCGTTCTAGGACCCACAGGAGACAGCAAAGGTACACCAAAAGACTTAATCCCAGCCAAAGCAGTTAAGGCCAGAAAAAGCCCCGCTGAAATGCCGATAAAACCAAATACTGCAGCTAAAGCCGTAAAAAGAAAGCGGATTCCGCGAAAAGCAAAGGATATCGAATAATTCGGTATAGCAAAAGATGCTAGCCCAGTTACAGCTACAACAATGATGAGGATCGGACTTACTATCCCCGCCTCTACCGCAGCTTGGCCTAGAATTAAAGCTCCGACAATTCCTAAAGTATTACCGATTACTCCAGGAACCCTGACTCCCGCTTCCCGGATTAATTCAAAAAAGAATTCCATAATTATTACCTCAATTAAAGTCGGGAATGGTACGGCTTCTCTAGCAGCAGCAATACTTAAGATTAACTCAGTTGGGATCATCTCCTGGTGATAATTTGTAATACTGATATAGACACCCGGAGTGATAATAGAGATTATTACAGCCACGATTCTTAAAAATCTGGTGATATTGCCATAAGGGGTTCGCAGGTAATAATCTTCCGGTGTATGGAGTAGAGAAAAAAAGGTGGTGGGCACAACTAAAGCTATGGGGCTACCGTCGATAAGGATCGCTACTTTCCCATCAATAATAAATGACACCACACGATCGGGTCTTTCCGTGGCTAAAGCTTGTGGAGCCAGCATAAAAGGATGGTCTTCAATAAATTGCTCTAGTACCCCTGTGTCCCCAATATAATCAGATTTTACTGAAGCGATCCTCCGTTTTACTTCCGCCACCAGACTTGGACTAGCCACATCCTTTAAGTACATAATGGCTACATCCGTCTTATTGCGCTCACCGACCTTCAACATCTCTGTAATTAAGTTGGTATTACGGATGGCTTTACGGATTAGACCAGTATTACTACGTAAAGTCTCATTAAAAGCCTCATGGGGACCACGAATAACCTTCTCTGACTCCGGCAGGCCTATGGGACGTTTATCCCAACCTTTAGTTTCCACAGTAATACATTTAGGAGAACCATCAATAAATACCGCCGTACTACCATAATTAACACTTTCAATTATCTTGTCATAGCTTTGTACGATATCAATCTGATTACCAAAAATGATCCGATCCTTGATATATTCCGCTAAATCATGAACTTCTACTGTCTCTTCCAAACTACTGAGGATCATTAAGGGTTTGAGAATACCTAAATTGATTGTTTCCCGATCGGAGATACCCTCAACAAAGACGGCAAAAGCCCGTACTGGTTCAGGGAGAGAAATTACGAATTCTCGAATAATAATATCTTTGTTCTTGGGTAAGGAATAAATCTCTTCAATATACTGCTTATTCCTATCCAGTAATTCAGAAACTCTCAATTTCTTCAGGTCAACAGGTTCCTGGCCCTGCTCTTTTGTAGATTCTTTTTGCAATACTCCTCCTCTGATTTGTTGAGGTTTTTTCAGAGGCCTTCTTTTTCCGTGACCTGTCCTCTTTTGCCCTTTTTGAGATCTTTTTTCTTTATCTTGACTGTCATTTTGGTCTGAACCTTTATCTCCTGTATCATAAGCCTGCCAATTAAAATTGGGGGGAGGTGCGCTTTCATCAGTTCCTCTCAAAACAAAATGTTGATATTCCTCAGGCTCTTGGAAGCTTATAAATTTACCAAGTCTCTGCCAGAAGGACGTGCTCTGGCTGCCTTGCTTTTCTTTTTGGCAGCTGGATTTTTGCTGTTTCCTCAAAACTATGTCCCCCTCCCTATTTTTTCTAGTTTGTACACTCCTGAGAAAAATATGCCTAGTGAAAGGGTACAAGTCACCGTTTTTACAACCTCGCATAATCTATAGTGAGCAAGAACAGACGCCGACCATTATTTTATTGAAAGGAGATTCTGGTTATGGATTGTAATCAAACCTGCAATATGATCCAGAAATTAATCAGTGTGCTGCGGCAGCTGGAGATTACTTATGGTTACCTTATTCAAAATGCTCCCACTGAGGATACCCGCCGCTCTATGGAATTAAACCTATTGACAGTAAGAAACAGCTTAGAAAGACTGCACAATATTCTGAACGATATGGAGCTCATGACTCCTACCGGCGAAACCCTCGAACAAGTACCTGCCTTTGCTAATTTTGTTGACGCAGCACGTTTTGCTTTCGCCCGTGAGACTCAGGCTATTGCCATAGCTAACAACCTACTAATGATAGTAGATCACTGCTACTATTCCACTATGCACAGTATCATCGTAGACCAACAGTTAAATGCGATGAGAATCCTCTTTGTGCTGACCTAAGCAAAAAATAACCCCGCCCATCAACGCAATCGAAGATTGCTGATGGTGACCTGGGAACCTTGTTGTTTTCACAATAAGAAAAATGACGAATAACAGGAATCAGAGTACAGGTTCCTGTTATTCTTCATTATACTGACGAAATTATCGTTACGCCTTACACCTTTTTTGAGTCACTTTCTCCATTTGTCCTTACATAACATAGAAAGAGTGATTTGCAAATAAGGAGATGAAGTTATGGCGAACCCTTGGCAAGATGTAATTTGTTATCCACTAGGTCAAAGGCAAAGTAAGCCCCGGGAAAAAGGATTGACTATGGTAATGGACAAAGGGATGGGGTTAAATAAGCTCCAGGATCTGCTGGCTGTAGCCGGTCAACACCTGGACCTTCTAAAGCTAGGCTTTGGTACCTCAGCCCTCTATGATGAAGAATTACTCTTAGCTAAACTCGAACTATGCCGCCAATACAAGGTGAGGCCCTATCCGGGAGGTACATTAACAGAAATCGCTTTTTCACAAGGTAAATATGAAACCTATTTAAACCGTTTACTAAAATTAGGATTCGAACTAATAGAAATCTCTGATGGCACCATTAAGCTGGACAGAACCGAGCGTATTTCTTGTATTAAAAAAGCTACTAGTTTAGGCCTAACTGTGCTAACTGAAGTA
>JAPXME010000037.1:0-3759 GCA_033809185.1 Clostridiaceae bacterium | reverse complement strand
GCAAAAAAGATCCAGCCCAAAATCCTAGTCTAGATGAACTGATCAATTTATGCCAGGAAGATTTACAAGCTGGGGCTTGGAAAGTAATAATAGAAGCCCGTGAGAGTGGTAAAAACATCGGCATCTACGACAAAAACGGGGGGATTTTGGAAGAGAAATTAGAGCAATTATCCCACCGGCTTATCCCGGTAATGTCCAAAATAATCTGGGAAGCCCCGTTAAAAGAGCAGCAGCTGGCCTTAATCCAGCGTTTTGGCTCTGAAGTAAATCTGGCGAATATTCCTCCTCAGGAATTGATCCCTTTAGAAGCCTTAAGAACCGGTCTGAGAAATGACACCTTGAGAATGATTGCTAATACTTAAAAAGTACAGGTCTTGTTATCATGTTTGACTTATACTTTTTTTACAGAGAGGAGATTTTAAGTCCATGATCAAAGAAATTTCTATCCTTCCCGGCAAGGACAAAAACAATAAAGCAGAAAACTTCGAGCCCATTACTCTAGTAGCAGGTGAAACTATATCTATAGTCGGCCCTACCGGCAGTGGCAAAACCGCCTTTATCACCGACATAGAACTATTGGCTCAGCGTGATACGGCTACCCAACGACAAATCCTAATAAACGGAGAAATTCCTTCCGCAGAAATACGCTATGACCCTGCCCTCAAACCTATTGCTATGATCACCCAGAACACCAAATGTTTCGCTGATTTAACCGTCCGAGAATTCTTAGGAATACACGCCCGGGCCCGCAAAATCCGGGATACGACTATTATTGATCAGACCATAGCCATAGCCAATAAGTTCACTGGGGAGAAAATCGGACCAGATCATCGAGTTACCATCCTCTCCGGAGGTCAAACCCGTTCCTTAATGATTGCCGATGCCTTATTAATCGGTGCAGCACCCATCATCCTTTTGGATGAAATCGAAAATGCCGGAATTTTTAAGCAGGAGGTTATCGACATTATCGGTACTACTGAAAAAATTATCATCTTCGTAACCCACGACCCGGTTATTGCCCTACTGACTAAAAAACGAATCATCATGAGCAACGGAGCCGTAAGTAAGGTTCTAACTCAGAACGATACCGAAACAGGTGCCGCCAAAAACCTGATCGAGCTTGATAAACGAATGGGAGTAATTCGGGAGAACTTACGGGCAGGACTATTTATTACCACCGACCAGGTTAACGTCAGCTTTGCATAATACTTTGCGTAATGTTCTATATAATTAGGCCTATCCTATCATATGGCCAAGTTGATAAAGGAGTGCACATTCTATGAAATTAATTGTTATCGCCGGTCCTCCTTCAGCGGGGAAAACAGCCCTGACCAAACAGATTGTACGACGCTTTATGACTGAAATGAAAATTGCCTATTTGAAAATCGATGTGGTTAAAGCCTACGAAGACATAGAACTGGCCAAAGAATTCGGTATCTTGACAAAAAAAATCTATTCCGGTGATCTCTGTCCTGATCATGCTAGTGTTATGGTCTTAGGCGATGCCATAACTTGGGCCGAGAAAAATAAAGCAGACCTCTTCATTGTCGAGAGCGCCGGTTTATGTCTGCGCTGTTCACCTTATTTAAATCAAGGTTTAGGTATTGTAGTATTAAGTTCAATCTCCGGCATCCATGCTCCGGAAAAAATGGGAGCCATGGTTAGCTTAGCTGATATCGCTGTGGTGACTAAGATAGATCTGGTTAGCCAAGCTGAACGAGAAGTAATGATTCAAAAAATTAAGGAAATCCACAGTAAGCTGGTCCTTTGCGAAACCAATGCCCTGCAAGGCACCTCTCTCCAAAGGCTTTATGAGTTAATCGAAAATTCCCCTGAGATTGAAAAAGAAAGCCTTTACCTAAAAGGCAATCCTCCCCTGGGAACCTGCACTATCTGTATCGGTAAAAAAGAAATCGGCTGGCAACACCATTTTGGCGTTATCCAACAATTAGACGGTCAAATAGCCGATTATCTCTATCGAGGTGAATGACGATGACACCGATAAAACACTGGCTCCCACCAGGGAAAAACTGTGGTCTATGCGGAGAGAAAAATTGCCGTAGCTTTATTAGAATGGTTAATCAGCAGCGGAAAGAATATGATGATTGCCCCTATTATCAAGAAGGTCTGCCGAAAAATCCAGCCGAACATCTGACAGAGGCCAACTATAAGAAACACGATGTCCTGGGTAATGAGTATGATTTTATTTTACAGCCTTTACCTGGTGAGCCCTCGGCTCGTAAAATTGTCCTGCCCTTCCGGGGAGATCTAGTAGAAAAAATGAATATACAAGCTGGAGACTATTTAGTTGGCCGCCCCATGGGTGCCGGCTGTCCTATTCCCCATGTCTTGCAAGTTATTAAAGCAGAAGCCGTCACTGGACTTCTCTATACCTGGGTAGTTGGCCCCAAATACTCCAGGGATAAAGAGATCAAAGACCTTGTGGCCTACCATATGATTGGTTTTGAAGGTATAATTTCTAATGTAAACCGAGTCCCACTTTTCGGCGAAAGAGTCACTTTCTTACCCGGTTTTTGTATGATGAATCTTAATCATACAGGCTTAGTCAATATGATTCTCAACAAATCTTGGGGGCAACATATTAGGATTGAAGATATTCGTATTTTAGATCGGGCAAACAGCTTTAGTCCTAGTACTTAATTCCTAGACAAAAAATGGTATTTTTTTGAAAATATTTTTTTGTATAATTTCTTTTTTGCATATATAATAAAGGTGGATGACCTTAAGGTCATTCACTTTTTCCTATTTAGAATACAAGCTATCCCAAAATATATATTAGGAGGTGCTTATTTGAGCATTACCATCGGAATTGTTGGGTTCGGTAGAACAGGTAATATTGTAGCCCATGAATTAATTAAGAATGAAGAAGTTCATTTAAAATGGGTCTTGCGTAAGTCAAAAACTAATGCCGGCGAATACGCCAGCCATCTATTAGGCTATGAGCATGACGAAGGAAAGATTTACTCTGTAGAAGATCTGAGCCCCGACACATTTTACCGCGATAATTATGTAGATGTGATTATTGATTTCTCCGGGTCAGAAGCAATTGAATATTATAAAGATGCTGCAAAATATGGCACCCGTGTTGTCTCGGCAGTATCCAAATACGATAGTACTCATCTAGCTCAGCTGAAGGAATTAGGCACAAAAACGGCTGTGCTCTATTCTCCTAATATAACCTTAGGAATCAACTTTTTGATAGAGGCTTCTAAGGTCTTGCAAAAAATTATTCCTCATGCTGATATTGAAATCATTGAAGAACATTTCCGTGATAAACCAGATGTTTCTGGCACAGCTTTACGAATTGCCGAAGATTTAGGATTGGATAAAAAGAAACATGTTAATTCCGTACGGGTTGGCGGAGTGATAGGCAGGCACGAGGTTGTTTTCGGGCTGCCCCATCAAACCATCCGGATTGTCCATGAATCATTGGACAGGGCCGCCTTTGCTGAAGGCGCAATGTATGCTGCAAAATGGCTCATGGGCAAGAAAAAAGGCCTCTTCACCATGGAAGAAGCCCTAGCCTTAAGCTTTGGTAGGAACACTCAGGTTTTTGAAGGCGGAGATTAATTGATGATTTAGCTTAGATCTTCAAGCCAATAAGTGATTATTTAGAATTTTCGGCAAGCAATCTTTGGATAGCTTGCTTTTTTCTATCAGCATAACTTCTCCTATTAACCACAATCCAGTAAAAAACAAAATAAGAGTGTTAATTAAACAAGAAGTATTATCGTGGTA
>JAPXME010000036.1:0-12251 GCA_033809185.1 Clostridiaceae bacterium | reverse complement strand
GCAGCATCATCAGCGGCTAGTGGAGCTTGTGCAGGACTTACCAGAGGTACTGCTGTATACATTGGGCCACCACCGGCTTTTGTTGAGCTTCCATAGACTCGCATATCCCTATCCTGCATTATCTCAGATTCACTTACCGTACCCATAATATTCATGCCATCACTGCCATTGTAAGGAGCCTCTTCAGTACTTTTGCTACTAAGCAGATCATAAGACTTTAAGCTATAATTTTCTATCGCAAAGGGAGCAATAACTACTAGGAAAATCATGGCTACAGCTACAGACGCAATAGCATAACGTCTATTAATCAAGCCTTGCCATATATCCCTAAAGGGAACTCTTTTCGGGCGAACGTTCCCCTTTACACCTTGCTCAAGTTTGCTCCGTAATTCTCGACGGAAACTGGCAGGGGGAATTACTTCATCAAGAGATCTTAGAATATCGATGGTTTGCTGGAGTTCAGCAATATTCTGTCTACAAGATGAACATTTTGTGAGATGTACTTTTATTTGCTCCATTTCAGCAGATGGCAATTCCTGATCTAAATAGGCTGAAAGATTCCCAGTAATATTTTCGCAATTCATTGATAGTCTCCCCCCTTCCTAAAGCGATAGACGCCCGTCGCTTAGATTTTGTTCCCTCTCAGTTAGCAACTTTTCCTTTAAATAGTTACGAGCCCTATTAATTCTGGATTTTACTGTACCCAGGGAGCACTCCATATATTGAGATATTTCTTCATAAGAATAGCCTTCGATATCCCTTAAGACAAGAGCCATTCGAAAATCAGGAGCCAAGGTATCTATTAATTGTTGAATCTGTTCTGACAATTCCTTTTGCTCGTACAACTCCGCCGGTCCCGGGTCCTGTGTTGCCACTTGTTTGGCCACTTCTCCCTCTTCTAGAACAATATTCTCATCTAGTCGATCTACAGGTTTGCGGCTTCTTCTGCGGATTTCATCCCGGCAAACATTGGTGGTAATCCTACACAACCAAGTCTGGAAGGAGGCCTCACCCCGAAAATTTTTTATTCCTTGGAAGGCTTTAAGAAAAGCCTCTTGAGCTAAGTCATTGGCATCATCACGATTACCGATTAAGCGATAAGCTATAGTATATATTTTACGTTCGTAGCGACACACTAATTCTTCAAAGGCATCAATATCACCGTTTTTACTTTTAAGTACTAATTCCTCATCATTTAGCACGGCATATATGCCTCCTTTCACAACTCTAATCCTTTTAATTTTACCATAAGCCAAATAAAACGGGATATCTTTTTCTTATTAGGAGAAAATAACTCAATAGAAAGGAGGTTTGGGCAAATTGTCTAATAACAACGGTAAAGGTTTTTCGGCTAACAAATCTAACAAAGAATCCATCAAAGAACTCAACAAAAAATATAGTGAAGAATTCGCCAGTGAATTCAGCGACGACAGTGAAGAATTAGCCAAACCGGAAATGTTTGTAGTCAAAAAAGAAAAAATAGGAAAAAGAACCGTTGAAGATTATCCTTCTAAACCGAAATAAGCTATCTAAAGCATTTTAAGCAATTAGGCAGGGGCAGCTAAGCTACTCCTGCCTGATTGCTTATTGAAGGGATTATCTCCATATGATTAGTTACTATTCATTGACTTAAGCCGGATTTCATGATAGAATTATATTCGTTTCAAAAACATATTGCCGCGGTGGCGGAATCGGCAGACGCAGTAGACTCAAAATCTACCGTTCGCAAGAACGTGGGGGTTCAAGTCCCTTCCGCGGCACCATTGATTGTTGTCAGCATAAGTCGATTGCAAATGTCAATCGGCTTTTTTTAAAAAGTAAGAAAGAGGGGAGATTCGTTGATTAAAGCTGCAATTGTAGGATTTGGAAATATTGGAAGTTCGGTGTCTGAGGCCATTTCTCAATGCGATGATATTTCCCTGGAATCCATTGTGGACATTAGAGAACTCTCAGTAAATGTACCGGTCTACAAAAGTGTTACAGAACTAAAAGATATCGACGTAGCGATTATAGCTTTACCAAGCCGCTCAGTCCCTGATATAGCTGCAACTCTGTTAGCAAAGGGAATTAATACCGTTGATAGCTTTGACATACATTCCAATATTGTGGATGTGCGTTCAAGATTAGACAAGATAGCCAAAGAAAATAATTGTGCTGCAATTACTGCTGCCGGGTGGGATCCTGGTAGTGATTCAGTGATAAGAACTTTGTTGCTGGCAATGGCTCCTAAGGGAATTACATATACAAATTTTGGACCAGGTATGAGTATGGGACACACCGTGGCAGTAAAAGCAATGTCCGGAGTAAAAAACGCCCTTTCCATGACTATTCCACTTGGGACAGGAATACATAGACGCATGGTATACGTGGAATTAGAACAAGGAGCCGATTTCGGAGAAGTTTCAAAGGCGATCCGTGAGGACGATTACTTTATCAATGATGAAACCCATGTATTTCAGGTGGATAGCGTTGATATGCTTACAGATATGGGCCACGGCGTAAACATAACAAGAAAAGGCGTCTCTGGTATTACTCATAACCAATTAATCGATTTTAATATGCGTATCAATAATCCTGGACTTACTGGTCAAATTCTAGTCTCTTCCGCCCGGGCTGTCTTGAAACAAAAACCCGGTTGCTATACTATGATTCAAGTAGCACCAATCGACTTTTTAGCCGGGGACACAGATGAATTGATTCGCGCCTTAGTTTAATAAGGTTGCCCCGTAACAAATATTTTGGACGTCAAAAACCCTCTGCCAAATACAGAATTGGCAGAGGGTTTTTATCATCTTGATAACAGTAAACATTCCTTATTACAATGTTGATTGCTCACCTTTTAAAATACTCATGAATTCCTCACCGCTGATTGTTTCTTTTTCAATCAGATAAGCTGCAATTTCATGAAGTTTATCAATATTCTCCTTAAGAATATTGATTGCCTTCTCATGAGCCTTCTTAATAATATTCAGCACCTCTTCATCGATCTTAGCTGCAGTTTCTGAAGAGCAAGTCAGAGAGGCGTCTCCACTCAAATACCTGTCCGTGATAGTTTCTAAAGCCATCATATCAAAGTTATCACTCATCCCCAGACGAGTAACCATTGCCCTAGCAATCTTGGTAGCTTGTTCAATATCATTAGCCGCTCCAGAGGTTCTAGTATTGAAAATTAATTCCTCTGCTGCACGTCCACCTGTATAAGTCGTAATCTTATTAAAAGCCTCTTCCCGACTCATCAAAAAAGTTTCTTCCTCAGGCACTTGCAATGTAAAACCGAGAGCACCAGAGGTTCGTGGAATAATAGTAATTTTATGCACCGGAGCTGATTCCGTCTGCATTGCCGCCACTATAGCATGTCCTACTTCATGGTAAGCAATTATTTTCTTCTCCTTAGGTGAAATTACCGCTCCTTTTCGCTGTTGGCCAGCTATTACAAGCTCCACCGCTTCTTCCAGATCGCTCTGTAAGACTTTGGAATGCCCATGTTTTACAGCTAACAGGGCTCCTTCATTGATAATGTTAGCCAACTCGGCTCCAGAGGCTCCAGGGGTAGCTTTAGCAATTGAGTTAAAGTCGATATCCTGCTCCATTTTGACATTCTTAGCATGAACCTCAAGAATTGCTTTTCTTCCTGCTAAATCTGGCAATTCAACGGGGATACGCCGGTCAAAACGCCCGGGACGGAGTAAAGCTTTATCTAAGGATTCTGGTCTGTTCGTTGCAGCCAGAATTACAACACCCTTTTCTCCGCTAAAACCGTCCATTTCGCTTAAGAGCTGGTTCAAGGTTTGTTCGCGCTCATCATTGCCGCCTCCAAAGCCAGCATCCCTTTTCTTCCCTATAGCATCAATCTCATCTATGAAAATAATACAAGGAGCCTTGTCCTGAGCCTGTTTAAAAAGATCCCTTACCCGAGCAGCCCCCATACCCACGAACATCTCCACAAATTCAGAGCCTGAAATAGAGAAAAATGGAACCTTAGACTCTCCAGCCACTGCCTTAGCTAAAAGGGTTTTTCCTGTTCCCGGAGGTCCAACCAATAGAGCGCCCTTGGGCATAACAGCCCCAATCTCCTTATATTTCCCCGGATTATGAAGGAAATCAACGATCTCCTTTAAAGCTTCCTTAGCCTCATCTTGCCCGGCTACATCAGCGAAGGTCTTCCCAGTCTCAGCTTGGACATAAACCTTGGCATTGCTCTTACCAAAGGTCATCACATTTCCTCCGCCCATCCTCTTCTGGACAGAATTAAGAAACCATTGACCTAAAGCGACGAAAACCAGTAAAGGCAAAATCCAAGTCAGCAAAAAGCCAAGAATGGGATTAAGTTCTTGAGGAACAACCCTAGTTATCTTTACATTAGCATCTAATAACCGCTGGGCCAGATCCAAGTCCTCCATTCTGCCGGTTTCATAAACATTATTGTCTGCAGCATCGGACTTAGTATAGCTGATTTTCAAATCTTGAACATCTACTGTCTCAATCTTTCCTGTGGTTAAATCGTTAATAAAAGTAGTATAGTCTACTTCTACTACTTTTTTCTGTAATAACATAGGAAATGCATAAGCATTAAGGAGAATAACTACTAAGAGAATTATCAAATAATAAAATATATGTGGTTTTTTGGGTGTTCTTCTTTCTTTCATATGCAATACGCCTCCTTAGCTGTATGAATACTCCCGGAAATATGACAAGAAAATTTTAATTTTCAAAAATAGCATAACTCACATAGTAAGATTTGAACTATTATTACATTTTAATATTATTGTACCATTATTAATCCTAAAATACTTTGCTTAATCAAAAAATTAATCAGCTATTAATTAGCTAAATAAGACACAACACACACAAGCCGACTTCAAGTACTTTCTCACCAAGAAAAACTATTAATCTACTTTAGTTATCTTGTGTTTTGAGATAAGATAGCTAGTAACAACATTTTATTGTTATATTGAGATAGAGGAGTGTAGCTCATGATCGAAAAAATATTACCTAATCTGTACAAGATCGAAATCCCCTTGCCTAGAAATCCTTTAAAAGCCTTAAACTGTTATGTGTTCAAAGATAAAGAACGAAACCTAATCGTTGACACAGGTTTCGATCGCGAAGAATGCCGCCAGGCTTTAGAAAAGGGACTACAGGAATTGGAGATTGATTTATCAAAAACAGATCTTTTTATTACTCATCTTCATGCCGATCATTCTGGAATGATTAATCGAATAGCAACCCCTAGCTCGAAGGTTTATGCCAGTGAATTAGATGGTCAGACCATTAATGGTTTTGTCTTGAGCAATGCTTACTGGGAGGCAGTAAGTGCCTATGCCGCCAGAAACGGTTTTCCCATCGCGGAAGTGAAAAATGCCATCGAAAAGCATCCTGGTTTTCGTTATGGTGCCAAAAATTTAGTTGATTTTACTTATGTTTCTGACGGAGATGTGCTCCAAGTTGGGGAATATAACTTAACCTGTATTGCTACACCCGGACATACTCCCGGCTTGATGTGCCTTTATGAACCTCAGCACCGCTTTTTCCTTTCAGGGGATCTTATTTTAAGTAGCATAACTCCTAATATCTCTCTTTTTTCCGACAGCGATAACCCCCTGAAACAGTATCTGCAAAGTCTAGATAAAGTAAGTAAGTTAGACATAGAATTAACCTTGCCCAGCCATCGCCAAATCATCGGTAATTGCCTGCCTCGAATCGCAGAATTAAAGAAACATCATCAAGATAGACTAAATGAGATCATTAAAATCCTAGAAAACGGAAGAGAACAGAATGCTTATCAAGTGGCAAGTCAAATGACTTGGGATATGACCTATAAGAGCTTTGAGGATTTCCCTGTCCCCCAAAAATGGTTTGCCATTGGAGAAGCTATTGCCCATTTAAAGTACTTGGCTGATAAAGGAACAATTCAGCAATTCACCAAAGAAGATATAATCTTCAACCGACTAAGCTAGTCCTGAAACAAAAAAAGCAGGAATACAACCCCTGCTTAAATTTCGCCAAGAATATTGTATCTTATCGTAGTTTCCACCCCTCAACGCAAGCGAAAATTGCTGATGGGGCCCGGGAACCTTGTTGTATTCACAATAAGAAAAAAATCTCCGCTAATGTCTCATTTGCCGGAGATTTTTTCTTTATATTCAAGGCATTATAGCTAGAAATTTCTTTTAACAAACTAGAAACTTCTTTTAAACATCTGAGATTTCTCACCTTCCAACAGCTCATCTATCTCATCAAAACCAATACTCTTTAACAGTCCCAGAACGTACTCATTATCGGCCGGAGTAAGACTTTCAGCCTCATCACCATAGCGATTGACATAATCTTTGCCCTGCTCCTTGTCGATTATTACTTTGGGGCCGCCTACACAACCTCCGACACAACCCATCCCTTCATAAAAATTGGCTTCTATACGACCCTCCAAGGCATCTTGCAACAACTTTTTACAGGCTGGGACACCGTCTGCTTGTACAGCCTTCAGGGGAATTGTCCTTTCTGGCCTGATACGGGCTACAGTATCAGCTACGGCTTTACTTACACCACCTGTACGAGCATAAATCCTTCCTGCCCTTGAGGAGTGATCGCTTTCACTTTCCGGCATCTCGGCAGGATTGATATTTAATGCCTGAAAGATTTGTTGCATTTCCTGAAAAGTAAGCACTACATCAACGGCATCACTGACCTCCGGTTCCTTAGCTTCAGCCTTTTTAGCTATACAAGGACCAATAAAGACTACTTTAGCGTCAGGATGCAGCTTTTTGATACTTCTACCGCAAGCCACCATCGGAGATACAGACGGTGAAATGTGTGGGACCAATTGAGTATAAACCTTTTTAATCATTCCCCACCACATAGGACAACAACAGCTAGTGAGCACAAAGTCGTCTTCTTTTTGCACATGAATATCAAATTCCAAGGCTTCTTTTAAGGTTAAGACATCGGCAAACAAAGCTACCTCCAGCATACCGTAAAAACCTAACCGTTTTAAGGCCGCCCTTAATTTTCCTGGGGTAACTTCCGATCCAAATTGGCCGATAAAAGCCGGGGCCACTATAGCATAAACAGGAACGGTCCGATCCTTCAGCAGCTCTATGAGGGGAATAAACTCTTTCTTATCAACTAAATTATCATGCTTACATACCTTAACACATTCACCACAATCTAAGCAGTAATCATCCTTAATTACTACATTACCTTCCTCGTCCCGTACTATTGCGTTAAAAAGACAAGCTACCTGACAAGTGCTTTCAGCACAATCTTTTTCCGTACAGGTTTCTGAACAATTACCAGCCTTAAAGATAACCTTATTTTTTTCCCCTTGGCCAGAAGCATATTTAATTAAATTAGCAATTCTTTCTTCATTATTCGGATTCAGACGTTGAATTTCTTCGGCCATATTACCGGCATAAGCTGATTTCACAAGTTTTTCAAAGATTTGATCATAAGTAAAGGTTTCCATCTTGTCCCCCCCAATTTTATTTTTTGTCTGTCTTAATTCTTCACTGGTTTGATTTTAGCAATATTATATCCTATTAAATTACCAGTTTTTAGCTCCTCCAGCTAATTTGCCGTCTAATATAAGCGGCTGCTTTTTACGTTAGCCAAATTTTGCTGTAACAGTTCCATACAGCCTGAGCTTAGCGGCCTTCCGTGACCAGGATAGATGGTCTTAATCTCTAAGCGACACAGCTTTTCCAAACTAGTTAAGAGGCCATAGGGATAAGCACTGTCACCCGGCACATCCTTTAAGGGTATATCTCCGACAAATAGATCACCGGTAGCGTCCGAATAAAGACAAATCGAATCAACTGAATGGCCAGGAGTATGCAAGACCTGAAAGATATTTTCTCCGGCTTGGATTAATTCACCCTCCTTTAGAGTACGGCTTACCCCAGGAATATTGGTATAAGCATAAATTTGAGGATTAAATTCCTTGATAATCCCGGCTAGACCACCACTATGATCAGAGTGATCATGAGTAAGTATCACCTGACCCACCGGCTGCTGATACTTATTGGCAGTAATGGCGATTATCTCTTTACTAATATAATCATCACTGCCAATATCAATCAAAGTATTATATTTTCCGCTTAAATCATGATCACTCGTTATCAGATAAGCACTGCAGGTATACAGCTTTGTATTAAAGGCTAAAGGTATGATACTCATTGATAATCTCCCAATAGTATTCCAGAATTCCCTGTATCTCCAAGGATTAATGCCATTATCTATTCATTTAATTCTTAATTTATACTTGCCTCATTAAAAGGTAATTTATTGAAGCTAAGAGAAGTTTTATAAAATCTTTGTCAGAATTTGCAGGTTTTCTCAAAATTAGAGCGAATTCTTATATACTAATTATATCAGAAAGCTTGTACAGGAGGCTCTAAAATTGAAAAATCTGATAGATTGGTTACAAAAAAACTACAAAAGCTCCGAAAATATCATTAACTACTGGCATGAGCCTAAGGGCAAACGCAAGTACTTTGTAATCTTTACCATAGCTATCCTCCTAATTCTGATTGGTTATATCATGTATATGGCAGGCGGGGCGATGTCAGCCTTAGCTCATATGATGTATTTTCCGATAATCTTAGGAGCCTTCTGCTATCATATTCCCGGCGGATTGATTTGTGGAATACTGGCTGGCTTAATCTTAGGGCCTGTGATGGGACTCTTGGGAGCAGATTACCAGTTGACCAGTAATTGGATAATTCGCATTTTATTTTATACCTTTACTGGTGGATTTATTGGATTTCTCTTTGAGCTACTCAAAGAACGTACCACTACCATCAGCAACATCCTCAAACAACTCTCCAGTACATATACTCAGACCTTGAAGTCTTTTGCCAGTATCGTCACCGGCCGGGACGAACAAACTGGAGGCCATTGTGAAAGAGTTGCTTTGAATGCCTGTATAATTGGTAAAGCTATGCAATTAAACGATAGATTTATTGAGGCTTTGTATTGGGCTGGTTTACTCCATGACTTAGGCAAAATCGCTATTCCCGAACACGTTCTTCTCAAACCCGGTGCTCTTAACGAAGAGGAAATGGAAATAATCCGTAAGCATTCCCAGATCGGTTCGGAGATTATCGAAGTCATTTCCCCTGAGTTTGAGCAAATAGCTCAAGGTATCGCCAGTCATCACGAGCGTTGGGACGGCATGGGTTATCCTAATGGTCTTAAAGGTGAGGAGATTCCCCTCATAGGCAGGATATTAGCTATTGTCGACGTTTTTGAAGCCTTGAGCTCCAAGAGACCCTACCGCGATCCTGTAGGTACAGAAGAAGCTCTAAAGTATATTCAAGATAACTCTGGAACCCATTTTGACCCCCATATTGTTGAAATATTCACAGATCTATATAAACAAGAACAAATCTTTATCCAAGGTGCAGAAGAAACAATTGTCATGGAATTTCAATCAAAATTAGACCTTTTCTGCCATAACAAATAACCCTAAATAAGAACCCCACCCATCAACGCAATCAGAGGTTGCTAATGGGTACCCGAGAACCTTGTTGTTTTACAATAAGAATAACTTGTCTTAAAAACACCCCAGGGTGTTTTTTTCTTACAACTTGACCCCAGGTGGATAAAGTTGAGTTAACAGAGTATAATTATATTAATACTAAACAAAAGGTGATTGAATGAGGTCCTCCGAAATATTAGTTTTTAATGCATCAGTCGGCGCCGATAAAGTCCAAAGCATTATTGACCAGAATAACGGTAGCTGCCCCTTCTGCAACTATAAAGAAGAGGATAAAATCTTAGCCCGTAAAGGTGAAATCCTACTGGTTAAGAATAAATATCCTATTTTACAGGATACATTTCCAACCGTTCTAATCGAGTGCAACGATTGTCAGGCAGATATTTCTACCTATCCTAAAGCCCATCTGTATTCCTTGTTTCGCTTTGCCATTGGTCACTGGTTGGAAATGGATCGCAGCGGCTTATACAAGTCCGTAATCTTCTTTAAAAACCACGGACCTAATTCCGGCGGCACCATGCGCCACCCCCATATGCAGATCATCGGCTTGAAGAACCTGGACTATCTGGATTTTGGCACAACTATTGAGAATTTCACTGGCTTATTAATCGATAAACAGCCACAGGTAGAGTTAAACCTTTCCACCAGCCCCCGTATGGGCTTCTATGAATTTAATGTGGTTTTAGATGATTTAGCCCAAATCGATCGCTTAAGTGACTATATCCAGGATACAGTGCACTTTTTGCTCAATTATTATCACAGATGTGACAGCTATAATATCTTCTTCTATAAAATTGCCGATAGGATTTATGCTAAGATTATTCCGCGTTTTGTTACATCTCCTATGTTTGTAGGCTACTCTATACCACAAATAACAACTAGATTAGAAGATGTTGCTAGAAGCATCAAGGAGAGATATTATTCTCAGCGATATAATATAGCCCAAGAAAGATAAAGGCACCTCATACGGGGTGCCAATTTTTTTGTTATATATTATTGTCTATAGGGGGATGGTTATAGCCACAGCGCACTATGTAACCATGACCAGACTTCCTCTTCAATCTACCCTGCTTAACTAAATCTTCGAGAATTAGTTCTACAGCTAGCGTTTTCTTCAAACCTGCTTCTAATAAAACATAACCCTTATCCTTAAAATAGCTGCCGTTTTTCTCCACTGCGGCAAAAACCTTATCTTGTCTAGACTTAATAAATTCCTCAACAAATTCTTCTGCTTTCGGTGTAATATTTTCATTTTCATCAAAATAACCGGCTTCTGTCAATTGCCTCTTATATTGGGGATCTGGTTCCTCTAATAAATTGAGAATTAAAAATAGTTCTTCTTCGTCTCTGATATGCATCGTAACCACCCTCCTTAGAGTATTTTAGTTCGTCATTAAAACTCAATGTCCTGCTATCGTTTTAAAACACTTGGCACCCTGTTCTTAAATCGCTACAATAAGTCTTATAGAAAGGAGTAGATTTATGAGCAATCTCTATAATTTCTTGACAGATGACACGATGAAAATCCCCCCATGTATCACAGTAATGGATCCGGATCTCCTAGAATACGTGCCCGGACAACATCTCACTCTTTCCTTTCCCGTTAAGAATTTCTACCTTAATGGTGGCAATGTAATGCAGGGTGGTTTCATTGGTGCAGCATTTGATAATGTCTTTGGCATTTTCGTTTTTTTAGAAAAACAACATGTGAATATGTCCACTATTGATTTGCAGATCAATTATCATCACCCATTACTTCCTGAGGATAAGCTAGTCATTAAAGCCTACCTCAAACATAGCGGTAAGACCATCGTCCACATCAACGCCGAGGGCTTTAATAAAGACGGGGTTCTAGCTGCAACAGCCTCTACTAATATCATCTTGCGGTAAATTCTCCGGCCATATTTCTTAAATACTCTATTATCTTAAGCCAGCCGCCTTTATATTACTGTTCTGATGATTCCTAAAAGGATTAAATGAACCGGGTAGAAAAAATAGGCAAAATATCTGGGAAAGCTCACTGGCTTGTGGCTAATCCTTTTAATAAGCGGTATTGTAAAAATTGCAAAAAGCTGAATACTTGCTAGCTTAAAGGAGCTATATATTAGGGTGGCAATCAGCAAGGCCACAAATTGTCCCTCAGAATCCTCTTGAAAGACATGAAAAAGCAGGATAACTATTATGCCATAGAAACCGTAAGAAACTAGGCCCTCTGCAGGAATACTGAGCAGTAAGGCCAACAGAGGCGACACCCTCTGCCAGATAAAAATGGCCACAACTCCCCAAAGCAAGGTGAAAAGAATATTTAGATTCGTAACTTGGAATAAGTGCATATAGGGTAATTGGGAGGCTATTCCGACCAGGAAAAGCCGGACCATGTATTTCTCCAAGGAACGTGTCCGTTGATAACCGGCTGCAACACCCCAAGCAAAAAGAGGAAATGACAGGCGGCCAATTATTCGGAATATGAGCATTTCTGGGAAAAAGACATAACCAATATGATCAATTAACATCGTCACCATGGCAATTATTTTTAAGCTGTCAACCAACGGATTGCCCTCCCTTATTATCTGGCACTCTAGCATTAGTTCGCCAAGTAAAATATAGATCCTTCTCTAGGATTTCTGACCAATTATATTTTTTCAATATATAGGTTCTAAAATAAATGTTGGGGTGGCAGGAAAATTAAATGCATTTGGTCGAATACCTGTAGTCGCCAAACTACACTTAGATAGGAGGTATTCTTCCAAATATATTC
>JAPXME010000035.1:0-12281 GCA_033809185.1 Clostridiaceae bacterium | reverse complement strand
ATCGCACCGGTTCTGGCTTATTATTATTGAAAATCACCATGTTCATGCCAAATTCAAGCTTAGTATAATCATGATCGGCTAGCGTCTTAAGAATGTCGGCATTTCTTAGCTCTAAATCCTCTCTGGTAGTAAGGAATTCGCCTGGAATTGCTTTGCCATTAGCATCAAACTTGGGAACGACTGCTGCTTTAGTAGTAGAAGCTATCAGCACTAGTTTGCTAACATATTCCTGATAGTTGGCTGTAAATTGCTCAGCCACCAGCCCGCCTAAGGACCATCCTACCAAGACAAAGGTCTTTAATCCTAAAGTATCAACAAAGCTCTTCAGATCTTGGGAAAAATCATTAATGGTTACTATGGGCTTATGATATGTTGAATCGCCGAAACCACGCAAATCAGGAGCAATAATCCTATACTCATCTCCCGGCAGTTCATCCATTAGAACGTCCCAGAATAAAGATGAGCTCATATTGCCATGAATCAAAACAAGCAATTTATCCCCGGTACCCTTTTCACGATAAGCATAGGTTTCACCATTCGACAGCTTTAACCTCTTTAATACAATACTATCTTTCAAAGCTGACCCCCCCTAACTATTCCTAATCGCCTCTTATAAAATCCAACAGCTCCTGCACAACATTGTTCAAGCTGTCCACAAGGGGCGAATGACCTGTCTGGTGGAGCATAACCAGTTTCGCATTATCGCCAATTTCCTCTCTAAGCTTTTCCCCATAAACCACCGGAGTAACTATATCGCTGTCCCCTTGGAATATTAAAGTAGGACATGTTATTCGGTCTATTTCGCCGGTACCTTGGGTAATACCATTATGTTCATGGGAGATATTAAATTGCACAGTGGCATAATCGGTCTCAAACTTATTTCGCTGTTTGAATATCTCTTCCAGATACCTTCTATATCTAGTGGGAGCCGGCTTATTATAAATATAAACTACTGTGTTCAGGGCTAACAGAAGCTTAGCAGAATCACGATTGGCCAGTGTTGCACGGATATCCGCATATCTTGCTTTAATATCCTCTTGGGTAGACCAGAAGCTGCCTTGAATCGCCTTTCCTTCAGAATCTAGTTTAGGAACAGCTATGGCATGTGCGGAAGTACCCATCAGGGCAAGATGGGAGACATAATCCTGGTGGTCTGCAGTAAACTGCAACGCTATTAAGCCACCCAGTGACCAACCCATAAGTACAAATTTTTTTAAGCTTAAGGTATCCGCAAAAACTCTTAGATCCTCGGAAAAGTCTTTAACGGTCGAAATCGGCTCTATATAGCTAGAATCTCCAAAACCACGCAAATCTGGGGCAATGATTCTATATTCATTTCCCGGTAGCTCTTCCATCAAAATATCCCATAGTATAGATGAACTCAGGTTACCATGCACTAATACTATGGTTCTGTCTCCCGTACCTTTCTCGCGGTAGGCATAGGTTTCACCATTGGGAAGCAGGACCTTCTTCAAAATAATTCTGTCCTTGATAGAAAATCCCCTCCATAATTGTCTATTACAATTGATACTTATCTTACATGGGGCCCCATTTGACAATATTGGCAGCCCAAGTATAACCAGTGCCGGCTGCGATCATGGCTAGGACTGTACCATCCTTAACCTTCCCCTGTTCCAAAGCCAATTGCAAGGACAAAATCTGGTCAACCTGTCCGATGTGACCATAGTTACTAAGATAAATAGTCTGATCCTCATTAAGGCCCAATTGCTGAAGCATGTACTTATGCATAGAATACTTAAAATGAAGAATAGCCAGGTATCCTAAATCCTTTCTGGTATAACCCGACTTCTCTAAAGCACGATCAATGCAGCTAAACCAGTTAGGCATGGAAATAGCATTTAGCCCGTCTTTCATGTGCTTTTCATCTAGCATTTTCATTGATTTATAAGCAGAGTCAATATTTTCACGCGTTATTGGATTCACCGTTCCACCAATCTCTACAACAATATCTCGGGAAAAGGCCCCGTCTGACATGATAGATGTGCCTAAGACCAAGTTACGGTCATAATTCTTTTTCAGAATCATTGCCCCGGCGCCGGCTCCCAGATTATACATTGCTGATAATGAAGGATTTGCATAATCAACAAAATCACCGTTACGATAGCCGCCCACAATCATCACTGTATTTATCTCAGGATCGGCGATCATCATGTCTTTAGCAATTTTCATGGCAGAGACACAAGTACAACAACGCTGCGCAATGTCAATCGCCCACGCATTTACTGCACCAATTTTATGTTGAATATATGTACCTGTAGTAGTAATCGGATACTCTTTCCACTCTTCGCCGATACAAAGAATTACATCAATCTCCTTAGGATCTACTCCAGTTTGCTTCAAACAATCCAGCCCGGCTCTGACTCCCATCTCTTGAGTACCGTCGTCAGGACCAGGAACCGGTTTCTGGTAAATACCAAGCTTCTCAATTACTGCGCGTTCTGTCCATACACCCTTCGTAGCTTTAGAAATATCATCTGCAGTCATTACTGTTTTCGGAAAATATAATCCTGTTCCAACAATGCCAACATTGATCTTTTCTGTCATTAGTAGCCCTCCTTATCTATTTTTAAAAGCACTATTTACCTACAATAATAAAGGATAAAGTATCGGAGAAGTAACCATTGAGTATCCAAATATTAAAGGTACCCAAGTATTGTCATTATAAATGCGAGCAGAACAACAATACTAACCGTTAAGGAGGTGATATGATGAAAAAAGCCCTGTTTTTGATCCTGGTTGTAACCTTTTTATGTGGTGCTCCGCTTGTAGCAATTGCAGAAGATTCTTCCTCCAGCCCGGTTCAAGGCAGAAAAATGCCCGAACTGCAAATGACAGCAGAACAAAAGGCTCAAATAATCTCCCTCAAAACACAAATTTTGGAGCTTAAAAAACAGGTAATAAAGTACAATCTTGAAAAGGGTGTAATTACTGTCGATCAGGCCAAGAAAATGGAAGATAGAATTAATGCTAAGCTGGAAGCCTTAAAATCAGGGGAGCTAGGCCATCATCGTAAGCATCCTCCTAGGGTAAAGCCTTGATAAAAATAAGCTAACGCCCTAGAGTTCAGGAACAGGATCCCCTGTTCCTGAACTTTCCAAGCTATTTTTTCATCTTTTAAGGGACATACTGAAATTAATGAAATTCTATAGGAGGCTAACTAAAATGAGAGCAAACCTAATTGTTATTACATTAATCATCTCGCTATCTACATTTATTTGGGCTGGCTGTGCTCAGCAACAACCAAGTACCCCACCTAACCAGAACCAGAACCAACAAGACACTACTCCAGACACACAAACCACAACCTCGATCGTAAATGAGATTGATGCCTTCAAAAAAGCCATCAGCAAAGACGGTACCTGGATCATTTGCTTGCTAAAGGACCTTACCAGTGAAGAGGAACTTGTATTAGAAGGAGAATTTACCAACGGTAAAAAGAATGAAGAAGGCAAGGAGATAATCCAACGAAAAATTGCCCTCTATGAACAAGATGACAACCGGAATATTACAAAAAGATATACACTAACTATTCCTAAATTGACGATTAAAAGCCCAGAAGCCAGTATTCAACATGGCACCTTCGTAGGCGATCTTGTTGTTGATGTAAAGAATTTTAAGCTGGTCGATACCACAGTAGAGGGCAATGTATTCTTTACCTCTGAAGAAGCCAAATCAACCTTTCAAATGGACGAACAAAGCAAAATCACCGGCAAGCAAGAGCTGCAAAAACAATAGTGGCGGAAATTATTTCCAGGATATTATTGAGACAACTACACATACTATAAACGGCAGAAAGATATGAGCAAGCGCACTACGGATGCAACCGGGATATATTCCGTAGACCGCATGACCCGGCGCTCATTCTCTTTCTGCCCTTCAGATAATAATAAAATAAGGGTGTATAACGTACTTGCCGTTATACACCCTTTATTACATTTATAGAACACTTTTGATTTACCCAACTAATACTGCTGTGCCTGAGGCCGTTACCATGAGCATGTTTCCACCGGATCCTAAAACCTCATAATCAATGTCAACACCAATAATTGCGTTAGCACCCAGCTTCTCCGCTCTATTCTCCATTTCCTTGATAGCCGCTTCTCTAGCCTCTATCAGTTCCCCTTCATAAGAACCAGATCGTCCGCCAAAAAAGTTGGACAAGCCTGCGGCAAAATCCTTAATAAAATCTACTCCGGATATTACCTCACCAAATACAATCCCTTTGTACTCAATAACTTTTTTGCCTTCAACATTGGGGGTAGTAGTTACAAGCATACAGCTTCCTCCTCTTACCGCATTTATTTAATTCCTGTAAACCTTTTTCAAGGATATAATAAATGGTAGTTTTCGTCAAATTTATCTTTTATAAAAGTATCCGGCCAAAAAGGCACCGATAAAGATGCAGATAATTGTTACCCACATAGACCTGTCACCTCAAAATAGCTTTAATAGTTTGCTTCATTAAGCTTATTTTAAAAATAATTTGGTGGGGAGGAAATCATCCTTGATTCTTTGGTAGTTTTTCAATGTGGAACCGATCCAGCCGTAACTATCTTTAGTAGCCACAGGAAAATAGACCAGCACCAGCTGCCGAGGATTAATATATTTAATAATTACTTTTCTAGCTGATGGTAGCCCTAGATAAGGGAAGGGGGCGACAAAGAGATCTATACCCATGTCAGCCAGACCTAAAGTAGCGTAGTTCTCTTCTGAAGCTGTTGCATCACCTACATGCATCAGTTTAACTTCATCCTCAATTAAAAAAGCCAGATTAGATACCTCGGCAAATTGTTTGCCGTCATGCCTCAAAGAGAACACTCTGAGCTTAATACCCTTTACTGTCAATTCTACACTGCTAAACAAAGGCAGCTCTACTGGTATTAGGTTGTATTCTCCACCCTCACCCAGTTCTGCTTTAATCTTATTAATGACCTTGCTATTTGATACAACTGCTGCCTTTGGACTATGTCGAAGGAATTCAGCTGTCTTATCGGCAGCAAAATGGTCAAAGTGGTGGTGGGTTATCAAGAGTAGTTCAAGCCCATCGAAGGGCGGTTGGCCTTGAATAATCTGTTGGAAGGTCTCTTCAGGCAAAGTATGGAATAGCGAGGATTCACAGCTGCAGAGCCCATCAATTAAGACCTTCTTCCCATCCAGATCCAATAAAACGCCAGCATTAGCTACAGATATTATTTTATCCAAATCTGCACTATCTATTGCTGGTCACCCCGTCCCCAAGTAACCTGCAGGGGGTTTCTGTCTACTAAGCGTTGATATTTTATTTTTGGATAACCTACCATTAGTGCGCCACAGACTTTTTTCCCTGCAGGAAGATTAATTATATCTAAAAAGGGTTGATATTTGGAAGAAGCACATAGCTCTACATAACCTCCCCAGACTGTACCTAGTCCCAGAGTGGTAGCAAAGAGCTCCACATAGGCAAATGACAAGCGGGCACTATCCCACGCTGTCATTAATTCCTCATTGGCCAGAGCTAACACTAAGGTTGGAGCACCACGTAATACTGTATCCCTTTTTTCCTTCCGGTACATATCAACATAACGTCCGTACCTTTGGGCCCAACTATGGCCAGCCTTATATTCCCTATCCAAAAAATCAATGGTGACTTTGATAATCTCTTGGAGCATTTCTGGATCATCAATAACTTGATAGGATAAACCTTGAGAATTGCCGGCTGTTTCAGCAAAACGGGCAATGTCCAGTAGCTTTAGCATTGTGTCGTGGTCGACAGGCTCTTTTTTATACATCCTTACTGAACGTCTGGAACGTAAGAACTTATAGGCAGTATCGGAATCAATAACTGGGAATTTTTCCAAGGGGAGCTGATTGGCCAAAGGATTTTTCTCATTATCCAGTGCTGCCTGGGGACAGATAGCCACGCAATGTCCACAGGCGATACACCTTTCAGCCAGAGTCATTTCAGGCCAATTAGCACCCAACTCGATAATCCTGGGAGGGCATACTTCCGCACACAATCCACATTTCGTGCATTTTGACTGATCTACTGTTAGTATTGACAAGACCAACCACCCTTTCTCCTCACTAAATAGTATTTTATTTATCATTATATAATATTATAGTGCTAATTGCCGTTATAACACAATGAATCCTGAGATAAACGGCAATTAGCACTAAAATCTATTGCATATTTTAGTTATAGGATCAAGCTATCTAGCATCCTTAAAATTAGGTTTGCGTTTTTCTAAGAAAGCGGTCATGCCTTCCCGTTGCTCAGGATTACCAAAGCACAATCCAAATACGCTAGCTTCATAAGCAGTAGCTGTGGTGATATCTGTTTCCAGTCCATAATTCACTGCAGCTTTAGCATAGCTAACGGCATAGGTGCCTTTGGAAAGGATCTTCCGGGCCATTTCCTTAGCAGCCTCTACTACATCACCTTCTACAACTGCGTTAACCAAGCCATAACGTTCAGCGGTTTCAGCAGAGATATTATCGGCGGTAGTTATTAATTCAATAGCCCTGCCTTTACCGATTAAACGGGCCAAACGCTGGGTTCCGCCAAATCCCGGTGTAATACCCAGGTTAACTTCCGGTTGACCGAATTTTGCTTTAGCAGTAGCTAGCCTTATGTCACAAGCCATAGCCAGTTCACACCCACCACCGAGGGCAAAGCCGTTAACTGCAGCAATTACTATCTTGGGTAATTTCTCGATTTTGGCGAATACTTCTTGACCAAATTTACTGAAGGAATAGGCTTCATCAACAGATATAGTCTGCATCATAGCAATATCTGCACCTGCAACAAAGGCTTTATTGCCATCTCCGGTGATAATAACAACACCCACCGCTGGATCGTTCTTGGCATCCTCAATTGCCGCATCCAGATCTATTAATACTTGATTATTGATGGCATTGAGTGATTCGGGCCTGCTAATAGTAATTAAAGCCATTCCTTCTTCTTTTACCAGTTTAACTGTTGTCATTTCAACTCACCCCTTCTGATAGTTCAATGCTGTTTTATTAAGTCTGGAAACTAATATGTTGCATATTCTAGTAAGTATAAAAACCTCTGCCGGTCTTACGTCCCAGATAGCCTGCTCTCACCATCTTTCTTAATAAGGGACTGGGGCGATATTTGCTATCAGCAAACTCAGTATAAAGGGTCTCCATAACAGCCAGACATACGTCAAGACCGATCATATCACCTAAAGCTAAAGGTCCGATTGGGTGATTAGCACCCAGTTTCATTGCTGTATCAACATCTTCTGCGCTGCAAACCCCTTCTGAAAGCAAATAAGTTGCCTCATTAATCATCGGAACTAACAGCCTGTTAACCGCAAATCCTGGAGCTTCTTCAACTTTAACGGCCGTCTTACCGATTTTGCCGGCAAATTCAAACACTGTCTTAAATGTTTCTTCGCTGGTACCGGCTCCTTTGATAACCTCTACCAGCTTCATAACAGGTACCGGATTGAAGAAATGCATGCCAATTACTCTATCTGGGCGTTTGGTAGCAGAAGCAATTGCAGTGATGCTTAAACTAGAAGTATTAGAAGCTAAAATTGCCTTAGGCTGAATCTTCTCGTCTAATTCCTGGTACACTTTTTTCTTTACTTCCAGGTTTTCAATGATGGCTTCAATGACCAGATCTACATCCTGTCCATCCTCTAAATCTACACAACCCTTAATCCTCTTCTCAATTTCGGCACTTTCTTCGGCAGTCATCTTGCCTTTTTCCACTAGTTTGCTCAGGTTCTTCTTAATAGTGGCCAAACCTTTTTCTACAAAGCGCATCTCCACATCTCTGATGATCACTTCGCAACCGGCCTGAGCTACTACCTGAGCAATCCCGGCACCCATAGTGCCTGCACCCAAAACCATGACTTTATTCATGCACATATCCCCTCTCTTTTTATTCTCTTGGCAAACTCTCCATGGCTATTAAACAGGACTTCCCAATAAAATTGTCGGGCCTTCACCGCAAGTTCAATGAAGGCCCTCCAAAAAAGTAAAGCTAATTCAGAGGGTATTCAAGTCCCTTTGAATATTTACGAATATCAGCAGTCGATCTAATATCTATTACCAACCTCACAGTAATTCCACTGATTTCGTTATTATAGCATTGCCTGAAAACCTCTTAATTATCTGCGCTCTCAGTCTTAATCTCTTTGATAGCTTCAATCAGTACAGGAACAACCTGATACAGATCGCCTACAATACCGTAGTCAGCCACCTTGAAGATCGGAGCATTGGCATTCTTGTTAATAGCAATTATGCAACCGGCGTTTTGCATACCAGCTACGTGCTGGATAGCTCCGGAAATACCACAGGCGATATAGATTTTCGGATGAACAGTCTTACCGGTCTGACCAACCTGATGGTTAGCAGGAATCCAGCCGGAATCAACAGCACCACGAGAGGCACCTAGCATTCCACCCAGTTCGTCTACTAACTGTTGTAACAGCTTGAAGCCGTCAGGGCCGCCTAAACCACGACCACCGGAAACGATAACCTGAGCCTCTTCCAGGTTGACAACCTTGCTGGCCTCCCGTACAACCTCTCTAACAATGGTCCGTACCTGGGTAGCTTGGTCATAATCAACCTTAACTACTTTGCCGGTCCTATTGGCATCGGGAGCAGTCTTCTTCATAACGCCAGGGCGTACGGTGGACATTTGGGGACGGTAGTTAGGACATTGAATAGTCGCCATTATGTTACCACCAAAGGCAGGACGAGTCTGTTGTAACAGTCTGGTCTCTGGATCAATCTCTAGCTTGGTGCAGTCTGCAGTTAGACCGGTATGGAGACGACCTGCAACACGAGGTCCTAAGTCTCTTCCGATGTTAGTAGCACCAATTAAGACTATTTCAGGTTTGTAGGTCTTAACAAGATTTTCAATTACGGCTGTATAGCTTTCAGTCCGATAATTCTTTAAGGCAGGGTCTTCTACCAGATATACGGTATCTGCACCATAAGCGAACAGCTCTTGAGCTTTATCGGCTACGTTATCACCAATCAGGATTGCTCCCAGCTCTACACCAAGGTCTGTAGCCAGCTTCTTGCCTTCACCTAACAGCTCAAGGGCGATATTCATGACATTGCCGTCTCTTTGTTCAGCAAATACCCAGACACCCTTGTACGCATCCAGAGCTACTTCTTCTTTTTCACTTTTATCAGTATTAACGATGGCTTCTACAGGGCAGGATTCAATGCAGGATCCGCAAGATGTACATTTATCGGTTATCTTTGCTGTTGAATCTCCCATTTCGATGGCACCGAAGGGGCAGGACCCCACGCAGGCACCACATGCTATGCATTTACTTTCATCAACTATTATGGCCATGTCCTTGCCTCCTTATAGTATATGTTTCTCACGGAGTTCTTGAATTAAGCTGTTGACAGCTTCTTTTGCTGTTCCGCTCAGCATTTTACCAGCACCTTTTAAAGGGGGGCTAAAGGTCTTCTTAACCTGGGTTGGCGAACCTTTTAGGCCATGCTCTTCAGCTACAGCTTCAATAAAGGCGCCGTTCCATACCTTAACTTCTTTTGCATCAAAAGCATCTACGATTCCGCTTACGGAAGGATAACGTGGTACATTGAGTTCTTTTACGGCTGTTAGTACACAAGGTAATTGACATTCAATTACTTCATGCCCGTCTTCTAAAGCTCTTTCTACTACTACCTTACCGTTTTCCAGGGAAAGTACTTTTTTCACATAGGTTACCTGGGGCAGGTTCAGATGCTCTGCTACTTCAGGTCCTACTTGAGCTGTATCTCCATCGATAGCCTGACGGCCAGCGAAGATCAAATCGTAATCACCAATCTTCTTTACTGCTTGAGCCAGAGCCAGGGAGGTTGCCCAGGTGTCTGCTCCGGCAAAAACCCGGTCGGATAGCAGAATGGCTTCATCTGCTCCCATAGCCAAGGCTTCACGCAGAGCGAAATCTGCCTGTGGGGGTCCCATGGTCAGAACTGTTACGGTACCGCCTTTTTCTTCTTTTAATTTGATGGCCTCTTCTAGGGCGTTTTTGTCATCGGGATTGATGATACTGGGAACGCCTTCTCTAATCAGGGTACCTGTCTTAGGATCCAGCTTAACTTCGTTAGTGTTTGGTACTTGTTTCATCAATACGATTATTTTCATTTCCAGGCCTCCTTCCCTACTTCAATACTGCGCCAGAGATTACCATCCGTTGAACTTCAGAGGTTCCCTCGTAGATTTCAGTTATCTTGGCATCTCTGAGTAAACGCTCGACCTTATATTCTTTCATATAGCCATATCCACCATGGATCTGAATAGCTTTATTAGCGCAGAAGCTGGCTGTCTCAGAAGCATACAGCTTAGCCATGGCTGCTTCTTTGCCATAAGGTTTATTGTTATCCTTTAACCAAGCAGCACGATATACCAACATTCTGGCAGCATCAATTCTGGTTGCCATATCAGCGAGCATCCATTGAATAGCTTGGAACCGGGAGATAGGCTTGCCAAACTGCTCTCTTTCTTTAGAATATTTTACGGCTTCATCTAAGGCTGTTTGAGCAATACCTAAAGCTTGAGCTCCAATACCAATACGGCCGCCGTCTAAGGTCTGCATAGCGATCTTAAAGCCCTGTCCTTCCTTGCCTAGCAGATTTTCTTTAGGAATTCGGCAATCTTGGAAAATTAGCTCAGTAGTGCTAGAACCGTTAATACCTAATTTGTCTTCCTTTTTACCGAAGGTAAAGCCCGGAGTACCTTTCTCCACAATAAAAGCACTAATGCCTTTTAGGCCTTTACTTTGATCTGTCATAGCAAAGACCACATAAGTCTCAGCTACTTCACCATTTGTGATAAATATCTTGGTACCATTTAAGACATATTCATCGCCATCTAAGCTAGCAATTGTCTGCTGAGCAGAAGCATCGGTACCGGCATTAGGCTCAGTTAAACCAAAAGCTCCTAGCTTTTCTCCTTTTGCTAAGGGAACTAAATATTTTTGTTTCTGTTCTTCAGTACCGTAAGTATAGATTGGAGAACAACCTAATGAAACGTGAGCAGACAGAATTACACCATGGGTTGCACAAGCTCGTGAAAGCTCTTCTACAGCCATGATATAAGCCAAGTTATCTGCTCCTGCCCCACCGTATTTTTGGGGGTAAGGCAGGCCAAAGAAACCTAATTTGGCCATCTTTTTAACATTTTCGTACGGGAATTCGTGGTTATGATCCACATCTTCAGCTATGGGTTCAACTTCATTTGCTGCGAATTCCTGATACATTGTTCTTAGCATTTCATGCTTTGGTGATAATGCGAAATCCATCTCTTAACCTCCTTTATTAATTGCGACGGTGTATACCGTGCGAGGGTTGTATAACACTCTACTAGGTAAAATCAATCCTGGACTTGCAGATAATACACCTCCTAAGTGCAATCTTGTGAAAATTCTTGCAAAACTGCTACTACAGTACCCATTCCGGCCGCAATTGTGCCTGTTTTCACCTAGTAGTAAAAAAACAACCATCAAATTAATGGTCATATACTTATTAAACCACAATAACCATATTTTAGACAACACATTTGCAGAGAATTTTTTATATTTTTTTTACAAGTAAAATAAAATCTTATTAACGCGGTTATTATACATTTTATTAGTTACATTATGGTTACTTAATAAAAAAAAGTTACTATGTTCACTATTTATTAAGAAGAAACTCACTAAATTCAAGGTTTGTGAAATCAGTAACAATCCATGATAAAAAAATCATCTGCTTATTTTTTCTATTCCTTAACATTGAGCTCAAGGAATCTCCTCTGCCTAATACTTTCCCCAGAGAACACCAAGAATTTTGACGTCCCAGTGATGCGATCCACTAAGCGTAATTCATAATGGGCATCTAACTCAGTGGGAGAAAAATTTGTATTAATAACCCAAGGTAACTGATAATTAATCCGTTCATCCAACACATTCAAGATTTGTTCCCCGGCAAACTCAGTTAAGACTTCAGTTCCCAGATCATCAATTATTAAAAGCTCCACCTTAGATAAATATTGCAAGTAGTCATCATTGTCCCCATTAGCCTGAAATTTAGCTTCCCGTAATAAATCTAAAAGACGACCAATCTTTAGGTAAGCTACAGACTTACCAGCTTGGAGTAGATAATTAGCAATAGCACTGGAAAGATGGGTTTTTCCTGTTCCCACCGGTCCTGTCAGTACCAGATTAGCTACTTTTTTACCCTTGGCAATATCATCAGCAAAAGAGCGACAGCTATTCAGAATAGTAGCAAACCTTTGGGGC